>JAILJL010000133.1 GCA_024694785.1 Lachnospiraceae bacterium | reverse complement strand
ACAATAGCGAACCTTGATACAGCATCTGAGAACACCTCAGCAGCTGAGAGCCAGATCCGCGACGTTGATATGGCTTCCGAAATGGTATCTTACTCCAAGAGTAATATCCTTTCACAGGCAGGTCAGTCAATGCTTGCACAGGCTAATCAGTCAACTCAGGGTGTATTATCCTTACTTGGCTAATTAGTTTAACTTAAGAATTCCGTCTAAGCGCAGGACAGAATAGAGGGGCACTTTTAAGTGCCCCTCATTTTTTTTTATAAAAAAGCTAAAGTCCGGAAAAAATCCTCCGATATATAGGTATATAAAACAAAGTCATAGTTGCAAAGCAACATTTTAAAGGAGTTATTTAGTCAAGGAGGAATAGATTATGGCAATGGTAGTACAGCACAATTTATCATCAATGAACACAAACAGACAGCTTGGTATTTCAACAGGTCAGTTATCAGAATCAACAGAGAAGTTATCAAGTGGTTACAGAATTAACAGAGCAGCAGATGATGCAGCAGGACTTAAGATTTCAGAGAAGATGAGAAGTCAGATTCGTGGTCTTAACCAGGCATCAGATAACGCAGAGAATGGTATCTCGTTAATTCAGACAGCAGAAGGTGCGTTAACAGAGACACACGCAATCCTTCAGAGAATGAATCAGTTAGCAGTTCAGGGTGCTAACGATACTAACGAAGATATCGACCGTGATGCAATCAACGACGAGTTAAGAGCACTTACGGAAGAGATCGACAGAATCGCATCGACAACACAGTTCAACAAGAAGAACCTTCTTGACGGAACATTAAAGGACAATAGATTACAGATTGGTGCCAATGTTGGTCAGAATATTACAATCAACATCAAGAACATGGACGCAGAGAATATCGGACTTAAGGTTACAAGCTTTGTAACATTTGCAGCTACGGTAGGCGGACAGTCCGTTAAGGGATATCAGACAGCATCCAAGGCACTCGACCAGGCAAGAAACGTAGCATATACACAGCATACCGTATCTGTAGCTGATAATGCAGGTAAGTATGTATTCAACGCAAAGTGCTATGTAACATTACAGTCAGTTAAGATAGCAGTTGCAAGCCAGTATGGAATTCATAGCGTTAAGAATATGACTTCCGTTAAGCAGTGTACAAGAGTAGCAGTAGATAACTTTACAGTAGCTAACCAGACATTATCCAAGGTACAGGCAGCTATTAACTCGGTATCAAGCCAGAGATCCGCACTCGGAGCTTTGCAGAACAGATTAGAGCATACAATTGCTAACCTTGATACAGCATCTGAGAACACATCAGCAGCAGAGAGCCAGATCCGTGACGTTGATATGGCATCTGAGATGGTACAGTACTCAAAGAGCAATATCTTACAGCAGGCAGGTCAGTCAATGCTTGCACAGGCTAACCAGCAGACTCAGGGAGTATTGTCATTACTTCAGTAATATAACATCCGGAGAAGATGCTCCAAGTGATATATAAATGAATCTGTGGGAGTAGGGTTCCCAAGAAATATAAGCACCACGGCGTCTCTTATGAGGCGCTGCGGTGCTGTTTTTGCGTGATGCGGGGGCGAGAAAGCCTTGTGTTTGTATGAGGCGACGTAAGAAATAAAATTTTTTTTGATAAAAAGCTAAAGTTTGTTTGGTGTATTCCGATATAGTAAATAGATTGTTCAGAACAAGTACACATTAGAAATGATAATAAACGGATTTTCTTCAAGGAGGAATATATTATGGCAATGGTAGTACAGCACAATTTATCAGCAATGAATACTAATAGACAGCTCGGCATCTCAACTGCAGATCTTTCTACAGCAACCGAGAAGTTATCAAGCGGTTATAGAATTAACAGAGCAGCAGACGATGCAGCAGGACTTAAGATTTCAGAGAAGATGAGAAGTCAGATCCGTGGTCTTGATCAGGCATCAGACAATGCAGAGAATGGTATTTCATTAATTCAGACAGCTGAAGGCGCGTTAACAGAGACACACGCAATCCTTCAGAGAATGAATCAGTTGGCAGTACAGGGTGCTAACGATACTAACGAAGATATCGACCGTGACGCAATCAACGACGAGTTAAGAGCACTTACGGAAGAGATTGATAGAATCGCATCGACAACACAGTTCAATAAGAAGAACCTTCTTGATGGAACATTAAAGGACAATAGATTACAGGTTGGTGCCAATGTTGGTCAGAATATTACAATCAATATCGGCAACATGGATGCAGAGAATATCGGACTTAAGGTTACAAGTTTCAATACATACGGAACAACAATCAACGGCCAGTCCATTAAGGGATTCCAGACAAAGTCCAAGGCACTTGACCAGGCAAGAAACGTAGCATATACACAGCACACGGTATCTGTAACAGATAATGCAGGCAAGTACGTATTCAACGCAAAGTGCTATGTAACATTACAGTCAGTTAAGATAGCAGTTGCAAGTCAGTATAATATTCACAGTGTAGGAAATATGACTTGTGTTAAGCAGTGTACAAGAGTAGCAGTTGATAACTTTACGGTAGCTAACCAGACACTTTCCAAAGTTCAGGCAGCTCTTAATTCAGTATCAAGTCAGAGATCCGCACTCGGAGCTTTGCAGAACAGATTAGAGCACACAATTGCTAACCTTGATACAGCATCTGAGAATACATCAGCAGCAGAAAGCCAGATTCGTGACGTTGATATGGCAGCCGAGATGGTTTCATACAGCAAGAATAATATCTTGCAGCAGGCAGGTCAGTCAATGCTCGCTCAGGCTAATCAGTCAACACAGGGTGTTCTTAGTCTCTTACAGTAGTTTAAACTAAAGAGGGAGGAGTTAAAGCTCCTCCCTTTTTTCGATATATAAGATTAGGTACAAGGAAGGTACAGGCATGAAAGACAATTATATATTCAGTAAAAATATGAGCGCTTTTACCAAAGCGTACCCGGATGAAGCAGGTAAGTACGATAAGGTAGTCCATAGCAAGGAAAAGTTCGAATTGGAAATGGTTACTTCGTATTCCGGGGAAGAAGTTGTTCGTGCGGTATTGCCGGATGGCAGGAAGCTCATGCTTGAAGGAATATATGGCAAGGAAGATTATATTAAGGATACTATCAAAAGTTACGGAAGGATAGCTCCGAAGACGCCTTTATTCCTGGTAGGAACAATGTATATAGACCTCGTTCGTAAGTTTGCCAAGGCAACAAAAGACGAGTGTCTTGTTGTATTATATGAGCCGTCCCTTAAGATCTTCGATTATGTCATGCATACAATGGATATAACGGATCTTTTCGGAGAACTGCCGGCAACCCTTTATATAGAAGGGTTAACTACCGGTAAGTTGTCTTCGCGTATGGCGTCAATCTTTACGTTGGAGATTTTTCCTACTCTTAAGATATTTATATCACCTAACTATGAGAATATATGTAAAGAAGAAGTGCTTCTCGCAAGTAAAGGGCTAAGGGACGCATTTACCGAGCTTATGTCTGCATGGCATACGGGAGCCCGTTACACCGATGTAGCCAATAAGAACCTTATATATAATCTTAAGACTTTTGCGGATGGTTATAACGTTGCGCAGCTTAAGGATATCCTCGGCGGAGAATATCCTGCTTTTGTTGTGTCTGCGGGACCATCTTTAAATAAGAATATTAACGAACTTAAGAAGATTAAAGGAAGAGCGGCAATTATTGCGGTTGATACTGCGATTAAACCGCTTCTTAATCATGGAATAAAGCCGGACTTCTTCTGTATAGTTGATGGTAAGAAGCCTACGGAACTTATGAATCACCCGGGAATACACGAGATTCCGCTCGTTACTCATTTGTCTGTTGCAAGCGGTATCATGGACCTTCATAAGGGTAAGAAGTTTTTCTACGGATCCTCTGAAAGCATCGAGGAAGAAGTAATGAGAACATGCCGCAAAGAGAGCGGTAATAAGGAGTATCTTATAAGTCAGCATCTTCCGACCGGTGGTTCTGTTGCAAATACGGCATTTTCGTTCGCTTACTATATGGGCGCGAAGGAAGTTATTCTCGTAGGTCAGGATCTTGCACTTACCAACGGAAGAACCCATGCGGACGGAACTTTTAAGGCAAAGATGGATAAGCTTAATCTTACGGGAGATCCGGAGTACTTTGAGGTAGAAGGAATTCGCGGTAACAAGGTATATACACGTGGCGATTTCGATATGTACAGAGTATGGTTCGAGAAATATATTAAGGATAATAATCTTAAAAACGCCATTGACGCGACTCAGGGCGGTGCGAAAATCCATGGAACGAAGATCATGACATTAAAGCGCGCCATTGAGACATATTGCGTTAAGAAGGTTAACCTTAAAGAGAAGATAGATGCACTCCCTAAGATGCTTGATTACGGAGCAAAGAAGGGATTGTCGGAGTTTTACTATAGTCTTCCTGAGAAGCTTATGGAAGTTAACCGTAAGGCGAAGCAGGGAGAAAGAGCATACCGAAAGTTTGCTAAGCTTACGAAGGCCGAAGAAGTTGATAATAAAGAGGTCATTAAATGCGCTGATAAGATTAAAGAGATTAATGATTATATGAACAGCGATCAGTATGCGCTTTTTGTACAGGCAGGAATGATTGATATCGATTACGTAATGCGAATGTCAATCTACGAGGAGCAGGAAGACGAGAAGGAAGAGAGAATGCAGATAGCCAAGCAGGGAATCCTGTTAAACGGTCTTATAGCTCTTTATGCCAAGGCAATGTCCGAAAATATCGCGGTTATAGTTAAAAATAGACCATTAAAGCCTGCGAAAAAAGATATTACCGGCAAAGTCGACAAATTCTTGTATGAATTAGCGAAGGAGGCAAGATAATGGAGAACGTAAAAGAAGTACTTGATACATTAATGGAGCTTGCCAATGCCAAGAGAAGCGCAGACGCATTCGCTTATTTAGTAGAGAATTTTGATGTTATCAAAGAATATATAATGTTCCTTGGTGAGAACCAGATAATCGGTATCAATGATCTTAATGAACTATCGAATAATCTGATGTATGCGGTTGAGAACAAGGATTTATTCTTGCTTAGCGATGTCGTAAAGTACGCGCTTATAAGCGTATATGATCAGTTATTTAAGGAGGACGAAGCTAATGAAGAAGAATAGAGTCTTGATATATGTGACGACCTCCTCATACAGCCATGTCTGGTTATATTTCAAGGCAATAACGGATGCATCAAGAAGTACATATCCGATTGACTTTGAGATCGAGGATCTAAGTGACAAAGCGCCTGACCGTGACAAGCTTGTTATTGCATTAAAGGAAGGTGCTAAGGTAATATGCGTTGATGGCGCGCTCGTTAACAGAAAAGAGGCTTGGATAGCTGAGATAGTTGACAAGTATGCCGATAGTTTCGCATTTTATTTCAAAGAAAATCCTTTATTATATGTTAACATCTTGGATAAGTTATCAAAGAATGCCAAGGTGATGGTTAATTCCAAAGAGCATATCGATTATCTTAAGAATTATTACGGAATTAAGGCAACTTTTGTGCCGAATGCCGCAGTAGGTTTAAAAAGTGCGAGAAGGTTCGAGAGTAGAGCAAAAGATATACTTGTAGTAGGAACTTATCTTGCACCGGAATCGTATAAGAAGACGATAAAGGCCGAGACACCTAAGGTACTTGAAGATACGATAGATACCATTTTAAGCCGCCTTGAGAAGGATTACAGATTAAGCGCAGTTACATGTATGGAGGAAGAATTCGCCAAGCTTGCCGGTAAGATAGATAAAGCTACAATGACAGCGCTTTTTGATACATATTTAAGCTTTATGATTGAATATCAGAACAGATTCTTCAGAAAGAAGGTTCTTCTTGATATTATCAAAGCATATAAGACGGTATCGTTGCTTGGTCAGAACTGGGATATATTGGTTAAAGAACTGCCTGAGGACGCGATGTATAAGGTTGCGATTCAGGGACAGTTTATATCTCTTACGCAGATTGCGGATATGTTGTCTAATGTTAAGGTTGCGCTTTCTTTGGAGACCGACTATAAGGACGGAGTACATGAAAGAGTCGGTGCGGGATTACTTGCCGGAGTAAATATGCTGACGATAGATACGCCGTTTGCAAGGGAGCTTGCGAAAAAAGCTCCTGCTATCAAGGTATTTAATCCGAATGGCTCGAAAGAAGTCTTAAGGGTAATAGATAAGGCTTATAACGAACCGCCGAAGTCCAATGAACTTCCGGAAGAATTAGAGCCGCAGTATGCAATCGGCAGGATGCTGGAATGCATTTACGGAAAAGACTATATGCGGATTATTACGGATAATAATCCGGGCAAGGCCGTAAGAAGAAAAGGTCTTGAGTATATAGATATGGGTGACGGCAGATATTTCATTAAGAATTCGAAGACCGGTTTCGTAGAGACCTGTGTAGATATTAATGAATTAAAGAAATATGGCAAAGTTGCTTCGATATATACGGGAGTTGTTGACGGAACATATAATCCGGCCGACGCCATTAAAGCATTCGGATTCTCGGGATTATATAAAGTATATATGGTTTCTTCGGATTATGAGAAAACCATGAGAATAATTGAGGAATTCGGACTCGCAGATATAGTTAAGAAACGTCTTGTAATAGTGGGAAGTCCGGAAGAACTCAAGGCTTATTTAACGGCTCATGAGGAAGCATATCTTCCGCGTGTATATTGTAAGAATAAGGCTTACTATAAGCGTATGACAGATGAACTTCACAAGAAACGTATAAGTAAGCCGCGTTCGGCTAAGATTAAGCCGTTCCTCTCGATAGGTATGCCGACATATAACAGAGGTTCTTTTGCTTTGAGAGGTGTAGAGAATCTTCTTAAGTCGGAATTTGATTCAGAGATAGAGATTATGGTATCCAATAATGCGTCTGCCGATAATACCGAGGGTTACGATACAATTGCCGGAATTAAGGATTCGAGGCTCAGATATTGGAAGAATCCAACCAATCTTAATTATGACGGCAATATAATGACGCTCGTGAATAAGGCAAAGGGAAGTCTTATTTGCTATCAGTCGGATGAAGACTATCTGTATGTCGAGAACTTCGGATACTATATGAGTAAGTTCGTGGCAGATCCGACAATCGATGCCATACAAGGTAATTCGGATGGCGAAGATAATACGATGAGCGTAAGCGGTGAACAGATCTATGATGATGTTGCAGGTAATATTATAGGTGCATTGAATTCCAACTATGTAACCGGTATCTTCCTTAACCTTAAGCACTTAAGAGCTACCGATTATAAGGAAATCGTTGAGAGAAACAGAGATAACAAGTATGTATACTATTACACGCATTGCATACTTATGATACTTGCACTTACGAAGAGCCGAGTTGCGACGACGCCTGTTAAGATATATCACACCAATAAGGGTGAGAAGCCGAAGAGTTATACAGGACTTATTAATCTTAACAGTGCAGAGACCCGCTATTCATTGGCTGAAGGCGCGATAGACTTCTTATGTAAAGAGGTTAAGGTGCATCCGCTTGACCTTGAGGCAATTGTTAAAGAAAGAATTATACGTTCATATCAGCTGGTTGCAATAGGATTCGCCAATTTATATGATGCTTATCTTGAGGCAAATATCAATATAGATGACGAGATAGACAAGATGGATAAGTGGCTGGAAGGCTATATAGTTAGGCTTCAGCAGTACTTACCGGAGCATATATACAAGCTTCTTTGCAAGGAGCTTGTAGAGGAGAGAGCGAAGTTTACGGAAGAATTCGAGAATGTTCGCAAACAGGTAATCGAGAAGCACAACAAGAAATAATGTAGTATAATAATCATCAAAGGAGGCGGTTATATGCAGATGGAAGATCTTCTTAAATTTCTTACTTATTCGAACGCAACCGTCGTAGATGCATTACAGAAAATCGATAAGAATGCACAGGGTATATTGTTCGTAGTAGATAAGGAAGACAGACTCATAGGCTCTATTACCGACGGAGATATAAGACGTTGGCTTATTAAGACGGGTGACCTTCAGGCAGAAGTATCGTCTCTTATGAACAAGACGCCGAAGTTCCTTTATAGCTACAATATGGGCGACTATAGAGATTTCCTTAAGAAGTATTCTATAAGGACAGCGCCTGTAGTATCGGCGACAAATGAAGTCATTGATATCGTCTTTTCCGGCGAAAGCTATGAATCAAAGGAAAAGGATACGAATACCCTCAAAGGTGTTCCTGTCGTTATTATGGCAGGTGGTAAGGGCACGAGACTATACCCTTACACCAAGGTATTGCCGAAGCCGTTAATTCCTATCGGTGATATTCCGATTATGGAGCGAATAATCGACAAGTTCAGAGATTTTGGCGTAACGAACTTTTATGCGACGCTTAATTATAAGAAGAATATGATTAAGTCATACTTTGCGGATGTAATGCAGAATTACACGCTTAAGTATGTGGAAGAGGATGAACCGCTTGGTACTGCGGGTTCTTTACACCTTATCGAAGACGAATTTGACGGACCGATTATAGTTACCAACTGCGATATCATGATTCACGCGGATTATGCGGATATATATAAGCATCACATTAAGTCCGGCAACGAACTTACGATTGTATCCGCATTGAAGAACATAGTGGTACCTTACGGCGTAATTAAGTCCAAGGAAGATGGTGTGATTACGGGCATGGAGGAGAAGCCTAAGCTTTCCTACTTCGTCAATACCGGTATGTATGTCCTTAATCCGCAGTTACTTAAGGAAATTCCAAAGAATACATTTTATCATATGACGGATCTTAGCAGCGACCTTTTATTCCAGGACAGACAGGTTGGTATGTACCCTATATCGGAAGACAGTTTTCTTGATATGGGTGAATTCGAGGAGATGCGTCGTATGGAGCAAAAGCTCGATATGAAATCTTAGGGTAAAAGCGCTTTTACCCGGAAATAATCATAAGGAAGTGATTGATATGGAAAATATAGTTCTTGTAGGCTCCGGCGGATGCATGAGGGAGCTTCTGTGGCAGATAGAAGAAGCAAATAAAAGATTGCCACGTTATACAGTATTGGGATACGTGGATCTTGTTGAGGATCTTGCCATGGACGCGGTAGGCCATTGTAAATACCTGGGGGATGACGAGTATCTCGTTAATCTTCCGATGAAGACAGGCGTTGTCCTTTGCATCGGCAGTCCTAATAAGCGGCAGCAGCTCGTCAGTATGTACAAGAAGAATCCAAACCTTTACTTCCCGAAGATTATTCTCTCGGATGAGGGAATGGCACCTGACTACACAATGGGCGAAGGTTCGATTATAAGCCGCGACTGCACGATATCGACGAATGTTACAATCGGTAACTTCGTATTTATTAATATCGGGTCGATAGTCTGCCATGATTGCGTGATAGGCGATTATTCTACATTGGCCCCGCGAGTTACGTTATGCGGTAATGTTGAAGTGGGCAATTCTACCTATGTGGGCGCAAGCGCCACTGTCAAGCAGGGAATCAATATAGGCAGCGATGTTATGGTCGGTGCCGGTGCGGTTGTTGTTGATGATATAGATAATGATTTGACGGTTGTCGGGGTTCCGGCACGTGAGATGGAACAGAAAGCTTATTAAGGAGCAGTTTATGTGGAAAGTATGCGTGGTAACTTCTACCAGAGCAGATTACGGAATATTGTCAGGATTATTGAAAAAGCTCGATGCGGACAGAGACATCGAGCTTAAAGTCGTTGTAACGGGAATGCATCTTATGCCGGAATTCGGCGAGACGTATAAAGAAATCGAGAATGACGGTTTCAAGATAGATGAGAAGATTGATATCTCGGAAAAAGGCGACAGCGCGGTGGCCGCATCAAAGGTTGCAGCTAATGCAACCGCGAAGTTTGCGGAATATTTTGATAAGAAGCGCCCCGACGTCCTTGTAATCCTCGGTGACAGAACGGAGATGCTTGGCGTAGCAACTGCCGCGCTTATAATGAATATCCCGATTGCTCATATTCATGGCGGTGAGCTTACTTTCGGAGCAGTCGATGATGCGGTAAGGCATTCCCTTACCAAGATGAGCAGGATACATTTTACGGCTTGCGAGGAATATAGGAATCGCGTAATACAGATGGGTGAGTCGCCGGAGACAGTATTTGACGTAGGTGCGATGGGTGTAGAGAATGCGCTTGCAATGGAGAAGTTTGATTCCGCAGAGGTGCTTAAACGCCTTAATATCAATAATGATAAGCCGTATGTAATGGTGACGTTTCATCCGGAGACGCAGAGTATACTTGGAGCGATGTTGCAGGTGCAGCCGCTTCTTAAGACCATGAAAGCGCACCCTGAGTATAATTACGTGATAACCAAGGCCAACGCCGACGCGGGCGGTCTTAGCATTAATGAGCTTTGGGAGAAGGAGTGTGCAAAGGAAGAGAACTGGAATTTGTTTGCGTCACTTGGCGCGAAGTTATACTTAAGTGCGGTTCGCGACGCTGAGTTCGTAATCGGTAATTCCTCAAGTGCGATACTTGAAGTGCCTTCCTTTAAGATACCGTCGGTAGATATAGGCGACAGACAAAAGGGCCGTATTACTGCGGGGTCGGTTATACATGCGGAGAATAACGAAGAAGCAGTCGGAAGGGCTTTTGATGAGGCGGTAAAAGCTCGCAAAGAAGGCAGATTCGCGGATATGAGAAGCCCCTTTGGTGACGGCGATACCTCAGTGCGTATTCATGATATATTAAAAGATGCGCTTAAGGCCAATAGACTTAAGGGCAAGAAAGAGTTCTTTGATATTAATTGGGAGAAATAATGAAGAGAATAGCAGTTATTCCGGCGAGGTCCGGATCAAAAGGACTTAAGGATAAGAATATTAAAGAGATGGCAGGTAAGCCGTTGATGGCGTATACAATAGAAGCTGCGCTTTCTTCGGGAGTGTTTGATGAAGTTATGGTGTCGACCGATTCTGATAGGTATGCAGAGGTGGCAAGGAAATATGGCGCCAGTGTACCATTTCTCAGGTCGGAAGAGACCTCCGGTGATAAGGCGAGTACCTGGGATACGGTCAGAGAGGTATTGAACAATTACTCTAATCTCGGAGTTAACTTCGATGTTGTTGCAGTGCTTCAGCCAACATCACCGCTTAGAACGGCGGAGGATATCCGTGGCGGAATGGAGCTTTTTGACAGGAATAATGCAACAGCGGTAATCGGTGTATGTGAGTTGGAGCATTCGATAAATATCTGTAATGTGCTTAAAGAGAATAATTCCATGTGCGGATTCTTCGATTCGAACATGTCCGGAAGGCGCCAGGATGCGGGAAAGTACTATAGAATTAACGGAGCGCTGTATATACAGAAGGTTAGCGACCTTATGGCGAAGAAGAATATCTACGGCGAGGGCTCATATGCATATATAATGGATAAGAGGGCTTCGGTAGATGTAGATGACGAGATGGACTTTAAGATGGCGGAGAGCCTCATGTAGGGGTGAATCTTTCGAGAGGCGGTTTTGAACCGCTTCTTTTTTTATGGAGCGGAGTAGTAGATTTGTGATCCCTGCCAAATTTCAAAAAATAAGAGCAGGATTTCATAAAAATGTAGTTGATGCTATGTAAGTAATATATAATGAGAACGTCGATTAATTCGCAAAAACGTGGTTTGTATAGCATCTACATGAAGAAAATGGAGGAAATGATGAAGGAAATTAGAGACATCGAATTGGAAAATAAGAAAGTATCAGAAGAAGAGTTTGTTGTTAACGGCGAAGGCTGTTTAGATGATTGCCCTACATTGTCATCGTGGATTACTGATTCGTCTATCCCACAGTTAAGATGCAAGAAGGGTAGTCCGTTTATTTCAAAAAAGCGATAATAAAAATAGTAACATAGCAATATATTAACAGTTTAATATGTAGATGCTATATAAATATAAGGGATTTTAATGATTAAAGTAGGGATTATTGATAGTGGAATTAATAGTAATGCGCTGAGTCGTTATGTGAAGCATAGGAATTGTATTGATGAATCGAATTGTTTTGACGTCAATGGACATGGAACAATGTGCGCGTATATAATTGAAAAGTATTCCTGCAGTGATTTGATTTTTTATTCGTATAAAATTTTTGAAGAAAAATTAAAGGCAAAAAGAGAACACATCATAAAAGCGCTAGAGTACGCGATTAACGACAAGTTGGATGTTCTAAATATGAGTTTAAGTATTCATGTTGGGATAGATAATGAGATCACGGATTTAATTAATGAGCTTAAACGAAATGGAACAAGGGTAATTGCAGCAAAGTGTAAGGGCGGCATAAATACATTGTTAGATTCTATCAACGATATTATTATTGTAGACGGCTGCGATGGTTTTGCTGAAGAATATAAGATTACGTCTCCGGGAAGAGTAATGTGTAGCCGCGAGCCTATTTTATGCAAATATTATAAAAGTAGGTATGCATTTTTCGGTGGGAATAGTAAAGCAACAGCGTTGTATGCAGCTTTGTCGTTGAAAAATAACGTTTC
>JAILJL010000108.1 GCA_024694785.1 Lachnospiraceae bacterium | reverse complement strand
ATTAATAAGAAGTACAAGCGAAGATCCCGAATCCTTAATGCACTTAACATACTTATCCTGCTGCTCGGAAAGCTCGGTCGTCGCAAGCATATCCGTCATTCCGATTACTGCATTCATCGGCGTCCTTATCTCATGTGACATATTGGCAAGAAACGAAGTCTTGGCGCGCGCTTCCTTGATGGCAAGATCCTCACCTGCCTGAGCTTTGCCGATCTTACGATATGATACAACCATAATAGCCGAAAAGATACTTACCGCTACAATTCCGAGCCATGCAATTATCATTCTTGAGCTTCGCAATCCTGCAGCTATATCGCTCTTAGGATATATAGATACAAGTACCCAACGATATTCGCGAATATAATTATATACTATGACGTACTCTTTTCCGTCACCTGTCTTATATTCGTAATTCAACCTTTCTATCGAGCGATCCGCATTAACTCTCGCCAATGCATCAAGCGCTCTCTCATCCGTTATGTCACTGTCTACAAGTTCATCACCCGAAGTAAGCATATATCTGCCCGTATCCGCATTGATAAGATAGTATTCTTCTTCCTGCCCCCCGCCGCTTAAGCTTCGAAGAAACTGCTTGACATCCGAAGAATAAGGTCCGCCTCCGATATATCCCATAATAAGATTGTTATCGTATACCGGGCAATACATGCTAAGAAGCGCCTTACCGGTTGCCGGCGAAAGCATGGTTCCTCCCACATATACATCATGGCGCTTATACATCTCATTAATAAGCTCCCGCGCTCCGGCGTCATCTCTTGTCCTTGACCCGACTGCCGCATCTTCGGTATGAACCAGAACAACCGTATTCTGATTAGCAACATAGAGCGCTTCCCAGGCATCAAGAGTCGCGAATACCTTCTTGATGTATTCTTCCACTTCGATTCTTGTCTCTTCGTTATTAAGTTCCGTCTTAAAGTACCTATACATAAGCGGAGTATAGCTCATCTGCTTCATAATATCGGCCTGATGCTCCACATACTCCTTAACGGCCTCTGCCCTTGTATTCGACTCGCTAACTATATCATTAATGGCGGAACGTCTGAAATTATCCGTAATAAAGTAATCTGTCAGGTAAAACATGGTAAAAATGAATATCGTAAATATGACAGACAATACTATATATGCAATTTTGTCGGATAATCTCTTCTTCATTCAGCCACCTTCTTGCATTCACAATTGGTCTTAAATAAATACAATTATACATCTACATTTTACTTCTTTTACTTTGTGTCTGCAATTAAACAGGCGATTATTTGCCGAATTTTCACATAAGTGATAGAATTGAAAACAAATAATTATATATAAGAGCGGGGTTATTATGATCAAAACTGAAGAAAAACTGCGAGAATATCTTGCAAAAATGAATGATTACTCCGAGGCTTCCAAGTGTTTAAGTCTCGATATGGCAACTGTTATGCCTTCATGCGGATTCGAGAGGCATCGCCGCGCTATGACGCGCCTTTCGTCCGAGCTTTTTGCAATGCGCACTTCTCCCGAGTTAAAAGCTCTGATTGACGAGTTAATGAAACCGGAGAACTTAGATACGTTAGACGATGGCATGAAATACACGGTGCGCCGCATGAACAGAGAATTCATCGAGTCATCAAGAATCCCTGCGGAGCTTCATGCCAAGTATGTAAGTGAAAAAGCACTTGCCGACAGGAAATGGAAAGAGGCAAAGAAAGCAAGAGACTACACCATCTTCCAGGACCAGCTCCAGAAGGTTATCGACTTAAAGAAAGAGATAACTTCACTAAAGCATCCGGGAGAACCCATATATAATGCGCTTTTGAATGAATGCGAAGAAGGAATGAACATCGAGACTTACGACCGCTTATTCGGCGACCTGAAAGAATGCCTCATTCCGCTTATCAGGAAAATCCTTGCGGCTCCGGAGCCGGACGATTCAAAATTCATACGCTCATACGACCTTAATTACGAACGAGCTGCGCAAGAATACCTTTTAAAATATATAGGATTTGATTATAACCGCGGTTCTACCGCAGAGACAGAGCACCCTTTCACTTCGGCATTTACGTTAAACGATGTGCGTGTTACCAATCACTTCCACGAAGATACCGCGATCCGCCCGATGTTCTCTTCAATACATGAAGGCGGCCATGCGATTTTCATGCAGAATGCTGACCCTTCTTTCGAGGGACTCCCTGCAGAGACCTGCGAACACGCAGGATTACACGAAAGCCAGTCAAGATTCTACGAGAATACTTTAGGTCATAACATCAACTTCTGGAAGCCTATCTATAAGGATATCCAGTCAATTGTTCCGGAATTATCGGATGTAAGTCTTGAGGAGTTTAACCGCGAGATCAATCACGTAAGAAACAGCTTCATTAGAACATGCGCGGACGAGGTTACTTACTGCCTTCACATCATAATAAGATACGAACTTGAGAAAGAAATTTTCATCAATAACGTTCCCGCCTCTCGTCTTCGCGATATGTGGAATGAGAAAATGGAAGCATATCTTGGCATCACACCGCCGGACGATTCACTCGGAATTTTGCAGGATATGCACTGGGCTAATAACTACTACGGCTACTTCCCGACTTACCTGCTCGGAAGCATATATGACGGTATGTTCTTGCAGGCTTTGGAACGTGATATGGGACCGGTTGATACAATTCTTGCAGAAGGCAGGATTCTTGATATCACCAAATGGCTAAACCAAAAAATCCATGTATACGGCGGCACAAGAACTCCACACGATACTATCGCAACGGTTTGCAATTGCGAAGTCTCTGCGAAGCCGCTGTGCGATTACTTTATGAAGAAATATGGGGAGTTGTACGGACTGTAGAGTGCTTATTGCCTTTTTGCATGTCTAAAAAACTTCTTGTATTTTTAGTTTTTACATTATAAAATTATTTTGGGAAGTTAGTTAACAATTGTTTATTTTTTGTCGAAGTGCATTTTCCTTCGCCAACAAAACGGGGAATCTATCATGTATGCTTTTAAATTACAGGCAGGCGCCATTCTTTGCTCAACATATTTTATCGCGGCTTATCTTAGAAGTTTAAGACCGGGCGTAAGAACATATGGCGACCGATTGTTTGCTTTCATATTATTTATGGCTCCGATTGCATCTTTTTTTGATGGTGCAACCGCGGTAACAGTCAATATGCTTGACACTATACCTGCATGGGTCAATCTCATGCTCCATGCAGCGTTCTTCATCAGTATGGACTCGATAATTATCACTTTATTTGCTTTTATCGCGTTCCATACCGTAGGTATTAATGACAAACGTCAGTTATTTGCCATTATGTCACCGGGAATCATATCGAGCATCCTTGTTGTCTATTTCATCAAAGACCTTCATTATATCCACGGAGTCACGACCAATTATTCCATGGGTATCTCGGTATACATAAGTTACGGATTAATGATTCTATATCTTATACTTATGAATATACTTTTCATTACAAAGAGAAGAACTCTCGTTAAGCCTAAGCTTAGAGCGCTGGCGCTTCTTATGATCTATATGGCGACGCTTCTTATAATACAGGTTATAATTCCGGAGTCACTCATAACCGCACTGCTCCCGATCGGCGCGGTTGCGGTGCTTTACATCAACTTCCAGGACCCTGCACTACAGGAATTGAAGCACTATAACGAGGAAATGGTTACAGGCTTTGCGACACTTGTCGAAAGCCGTGACGAATCTACAGGCAACCACATCAAGCATACTAAGGGTTATGTCGAGATCATCTTGAACGAGATGCGCAAGAACCCCAAGTACAGCAAGCAGATCACACAGGACTTTATAGAAAATGTCCTTAACGCCGCTCCTATGCACGACATTGGCAAAATTGCAATACCGGATCAAATTCTGTGTAAGCCGTCAAAGCTTACGGAAGAGGAATTTGATATAATGAAAACTCATACGACAATAGGTTCACAGCTTCTCGAGGAGACCTTCGTAGACTTAAATGATGCAGAATATAAGCGTATCGCTTACGATGTTGCCAAATTCCATCACGAGAAATGGAACGGCAGCGGTTATCCTGAAGGACTTAAAGGCGAGGAGATTCCGCTTTCCGCTCGTATTATGGCGATTGCAGACGTATTCGAGGCCACTTCTTCTAAGAGATGCTACAAAGAAGCTTACGATATCGATACCTGCTTTAAGATAATCGAGGACGGCGCAGGTATAGATTTCGATCCGGTTCTTGC
>JAILJL010000125.1 GCA_024694785.1 Lachnospiraceae bacterium | reverse complement strand
AAAACATGTGTCCTGTGGCTAAGGGTGCTAAGCATGACTGCGCGCCGATTCCTCAGGAAGGTAAATGGACTAATGTACATGATATAAGCGATGTCTCCGGTTTTACACACGGCATTGGCTGGTGTGCACCACAGCAGGGTGCTTGTAAGTTAACATTGAATGTTAAGAATGGAATTATTGAAGAGGCTCTTGTAGAGACTATCGGATGTTCCGGTATGACGCATTCTGCAGCTATGGCTGCTGAAATCTTACAGGGCAAGACTCTTCTTGAGGCTTTAAATACAGACCTTGTTTGCGACGCAATCAATACTGCAATGCGCGAGCTTTTCTTACAGATTGTCTATGGACGTACTCAGAGTGCTTTCTCTGATGACGGTCTTGCAGTAGGTGCAGGTCTTGAAGATCTCGGTAAAGGATTAAGATCTCAGGTTGGTACAATGTATGCAACAAAGAGCAAAGGTGTTCGCTATCTTGAGATGGCTGAAGGCTACGTAACGGGCATCGCTCTTGATAAGGATAATGAAGTTATTGGTTATCAGTTTATCTCTCTTGGCAAGATGATGGATTTCATCAAGAAGGGCGACGATCCTGCAACTGCTATGGAGAAGGCTAAGGGACAGTATGGTCGTGTTGCTGATGCAGCTAAGATCATCGATCCTCGTCAGGAATAGGGAAAGGAGATAATTATGGCTTTATTTGAATCGTATGAAAGAAGAATAGACCAGATTAATGCTTTACTTAAGAAATATGGTATCGCATCAATCGAAGAAGCTGAGAAGATTACAAAAGATGCCGGATTGGAGATTTACGATCAGGTTAAGAAGATTCAGCCAATATGTTTTGAGAATGTATGCTGGGCTTATATCGTAGGTGCGGCAGTAGCAATTAAGAAGGGTGACAGAAGAGCGGCTGATGCGGCAGCAACAATCGGTGAAGGATTACAGGCTTTCTGTATCCCGGGTTCAGTTGCAGATCATAGAAAGGTTGGTCTTGGCCATGGTAACTTGGCTAAGATGCTTCTTGAAGAAGAGACAGAGTGCTTTGCATTCCTTGCAGGTCACGAGTCATTCGCAGCAGCAGAGGGTGCTATCGGTATAGCAGAGAAGGCTAACAAGGTTAGAACGAAGCCACTTCGTGTTATCTTAAATGGTCTTGGTAAGGATGCAGCACAGATTATTTCAAGAATAAATGGTTTCACATATGTAGAGACCAAGTATGATTATAAGAATGCAACTCTTAATATTGTATCTGAGAAGCCTTACTCTGAGGGTGTTCGTGCAACGATTAAGTGTTATGGTGCCGATGACGTTCAGGAAGGTGTTGCAATTATGCATCATGAGAAGGTTGGCGTATCCATTACGGGTAACTCGACCAATCCTACAAGATTCCAGCATCCTGTAGCTGGTACATATAAGAAAGAGTGTATCGAGCAGGGTAAGAAGTATTTCTCTGTAGCATCCGGCGGTGGTACGGGACGTACACTTCATCCTGACAACATGGCTGCAGGTCCTGCATCTTATGGTATGACAGATACTATGGGACGTATGCATTCAGATGCACAGTTCGCAGGTTCTTCATCAGTTCCGGCTCATGTAGAGATGATGGGATTCCTCGGTATGGGTAATAACCCTATGGTAGGTGCAACCGTTGCCGTGGCCGTTTCCGTAGAAGAAGCTGCTAAGGCAGGTAAGTTCTAAATTAAGATTTTTAAGCGCTGTCGTTATTTACGGCAGCGCTTTTTTGTGTAATAATTAATTTATTACTTATAAAGGGGGATTGATATGATTTATTTGATGCTTGCGATTCTTTCAAGTGCGGCGATTTCTTTTATATTAAGGTGCTTTGACAAGAAGATTAATAACAACATGGTAATGTTCATGGGTAATTACATGATATGCGTCATTTTATCAGGTATATTTACCGGAAGAAGCGGCGCTTTTCATGTGATGGAAGGAACGGGATTTGCGGCGATAATAGGCGCAATAAGCGGTGTATTCTATCTTATGG
>JAILJL010000082.1 GCA_024694785.1 Lachnospiraceae bacterium | reverse complement strand
TGGTTTTATCCGCTGTTATTGTATTGCAAGCATATACAGAAACTGCTTTGTCCCAGTTAATCGATTCATCCGGAAGTTTCTTGGTAATATCTGCATATGGCGCTTTATCCTCCGTAACCGGTCCGAAGCCCTTCATCAAAGTCGAAGTTGCATACAGATAATTACCTGCCGTATTATACCACTCTTTGCTTGCTGTAAATCCTTCTCCTTTAATACTTTCATCCTGCACGGAAGATATATGCATAGTCCAATAGCCAAGATGTGCTTCCGAAAGATCATAGGTTCCAAGTCCGAGTACAAGTGCATTGCTCTCCATTGATGCACATGCTGCAAACGCCCAGCTGGTATTATACATGCCCTGATCCTTAACCGGGGTAACAAATCCCTTCTCCCGTAAATCATACTTTGCGGGAACAGCGACTGTTGTATGCGCCGCAGCTTCTTTTGGGTCTACCTTTTGTACAGGTATATTAATCACTGATAAAATAAGTGATAATGTAAGCATTAAAGATAATAAAGTTCTTTTCATATGCATTTCCTTTCTTGCCGTAAACCGCAATTATATATGAGTATTATAGCACCTTTTTTATGTAAATTATGACGAAACTTATTTTTTAACCAATAAAAAAACCCTTCTTACCGGTTCGTCCGTTAAAAAGGGCACATATCCGTAGAGCGCTTTTACTACGCATTATCGAATTTATTCTTCAGTGCTCCTTCGGTCAAAGGAACTGCCAGAAGCATTGATGATATCTCTATTAAAAGCAATACCCCACATACAGGTTCAAACAAGGTGCTATTCATTCTAAGAAGGATAATTCCGAAAAGAAGAGAAATAAACAAAAGCCGCTTACCTATCCACAGATAGAACCGACCGCATATCTTATGAGCGTAGCGCTCCGTCGACTCATTCATGAGTGCGCGCTCCGTTCGATAATATCGTTCTTTCCTTGGCTTGGCCCGAAGTAACTTCATTCCCATGAATACCATTGCAATCGGCATGAGAAGAAGCAGGACTGTCAGGAATATCCACATAAAATACCACCACTTAACATTTTTACAGAGAACCATATCTCTATATCTTGTATATCGGGTACTTTGTTCTACACTTTATAGCAATTTGCAAATTTCTTTAATTTTTTTCGATAAATTAGTCAATTTTGTATATTATGTCATTTGACAGTATGTTTGAACTCCTTCTTAAAACTCCTCCGGATGCGTACGGAAGTATTCAATCATGGTCTTTGTCATACTTAAGGTCGAATCATCCTTAGGTATGTCTTCTCTTTTAAACCACTCGGCAACGGATAATTCTCCGTCATCAAGCGTTACTTCCGGCGAACCGTCAAGTTCGGCAAAGAATCCTATAAGAAGCGACTGAGTAAACGGCCACGGCTGGCTCGTAAAATATCTTATATTCTTAACCTTAAGCCCCGTCTCTTCCATAACCTCACGGTGAACAGTCTCTTCAATCGTCTCACCAATCTCGGCATATCCCGCAACAAGTGCGTATCTATTGTAATATCCACCGGCGTACTTACTAAGAAGAATTCTATCACCATCCGTTATAGCAACAATCATCGCAGGATTAATTCTCGGATATAAGTGCTGATTACACTTCGGGCATATAAGAGCTCGCTCCTTCTCGCTATGCCTATATGCACTTCCGCACGCACCGCAATACTTATTCTTCTCATAAAAGCTCGTCAAGTGGAAGGCTACCGATGCCGCGAATGCAATCTCGTTTGGCGCTTTTCCACGGAAATTAAACTTATCCATAAGCTCATAGCCGAGAAGTGTAAGCTTCTCTACCATCTCAACTTCATTCTTGGGGAAAAGCATAAATATCCCCTTTTCATCAAGCTTAAGCAGAAATCGGAACTCTCCGAGTTCTTTGCATTCGCCGTAAGAAGGAAGTACAACTCTCTCCCCGTCAAGACGCATAAATACCTTCTCTCCCTGAGAATAGATAATCATATCTCCGCTTTGCGGCGCTTTTACTTCCCACTGATTATAAAGCACATGCGGCGCTATATCCTGAAACATCTTCTCACCTCGCTAAGATTCATAAATAAAATCTATCTGCACATAAAATGTGCACATAATACTATTATAATTATATATATTTCGCTGCTAAATGTAAAATACAGCTTATTAATAAGGGGGTTACAATGAAATACGCTATTATTATTGATGACGGTGTAGAAGAAATTGAGGCTTTGACCGTTGTGGATGTGCTTCGGCGCGCAGAGATCGAAATTGACATAATCGCAGCATCCGACGACAGAATTATTACCGGCGGACACGGAATCGTTATTCAGGCGGATTATCTTGGTAACGATGTTCGTTTCAGTAAATATGACGGTGTCGTAATCCCGGGTGGAATGGGTAATGTGAATCGCCTTAAAGCCAATTCACACGTATCATTTGTATTAAAGAGCTTTTTGTCACGTAATGACTTAATTGCCGCAATCTGCGCAGGTCCTACCGTACTTGGTGCACTCGACATTCTCAAAGATAGAAAAGCCACATGTTATCCCGGATTGGAAGATCAGCTTAATTGCGCATCCACTCCTTCAGATAACGTAGTTATCGATGACAACATC
>JAILJL010000021.1 GCA_024694785.1 Lachnospiraceae bacterium | reverse complement strand
GTCAGAGAGTTAACCTTGGAAACAGCAGGAACTTAATGATTGCAGCACTTATTCTTGTAATCGGTATCGGAGGCGATTCAATTCCGATTGCAGGAACAGTAACAATTTCCGGACTTGCACTTGCAGCAATTCTCGGAAATTGTTACTGTTCCTGCAATCGGAATTGAATCGCATCCGATACCGATTACAAGAATAAGTGCTGCAATCATTAAGTTCCTGCTGTTTCCAAGGTTAACTCTCTGACCTATTAAGATTCTTACACCGACTGCTGAAATCATACCATATAATACAATTGAGATGGCACCTGTTACAGGGCCCGGAATCGATGTTATAACGCCGCCGATTTTTCCGAAGATACCGAGTATAATCGAGAATACCGCAGCGATTCTGATAATCGAAGGATCATAATTCTTGGTAACTGCAAGAACACCTGTGTTCTCGCTGTATGTTGTATTGGCAGGACCACCGAGAAGACCCGCAAAAGCTGTCGCAAGACCGTCTCCTAAAATAGTTCTGTGTACACCCGGATTCGAAATGAAATCCTGTCCGACTACCGCACCGTTTGTTGTAATATCACCTACATGCTCAACAAGAGTAACAAGTGCGATTGGTGCAATCGCTAAAATTGCATCAAGCTTAAATGTAGGAATACAGATGATCTGTGCGATAATATCCTTATCCGTAAATGCGAGCCAATCAGCCTTTGCTACTGCCGAGAAATCCGTGAATCCGAGGAATCCGCATACGATATAACCTGCAATAATACCAAACAGAATCGGCATAAGGTTCAAAATTCCCTTTGCAAATACGGAGAATCCGATAACCACAAGAAGTACTACACCTGTTACTATAAGGCACTTCGGTTCAAAAACGCCGTCACGATAGAATGCGCTGCTAACACCTGTTGCACTAAGTCTTAAACCGATTACAATAATAATAGGTCCGGTTACAATTGGCGGTAAAAGTTTGCTTACCTTATCATATCCGATAACCTTAATTAATCCTGCAAATATTACGTATACAAGACCTGCTATAATAAGAGCTCCCTTAACAGCTGCAAGTCTTTCAAGGAAATCCGGATCACCCATTCTTGAGCTTCCGAGTATAGCCGATATACCACCCATAAAAGCGAATGACGAACCTAAAAATACAGGCACTTTTCTTTTTGTTACACCGTGAAATATAAGTGTTCCTACACCTGCGCAAAACAGTGTTATTGATGTATTGAGACCTGTCAAAGCAGGAACCAATACGGTTGCGCCGAACATAGCCAGCACATGCTGCAGTCCCAGAATTAACTTCTGAGCCATAGTCTTCTCTTGCATATCATTTCCCTCCGTTTAATTAAACTTTATATGTACCGTGACAGACTCCCCTCACTCATCCTTCCGGCCTTAAAAGAAACACCCAATAAATTGGGTGTTTCTAATTATAACGCCTTAAGCGTATCATATGCTTTTGATAAGTAATCAATATCAAGGTCGAAGAATCGACCACAATCAGCCTTCTCTGCAAAAGAAGGATCAAGTGGCAACTTACCTAAGACTTCCATATTCGATGCCTTGGCAATCTCTTCAATATTACTCTTTCCGAATATGGCAATTTCCTTACCGCAATCCGGACATTTAATATAGCTATAATTCTCAACCACACCTAAAATCGGCACATTCATCATGTTAGCCATATTAACAGCCTTCTTAACAATCATCTGTACCAATTCCTGCGGAGATGTTACAATAACAATTCCGTCAACCGGAAGCGACTGGAATACCGTAAGCGGTACATCTCCCGTTCCCGGAGGCATATCTACAAACATATAATCAACGTTGCCCCAGCATACGTCATGCCAGAACTGCTTGACTGTTCCTGCAAGAACCGGACCACGCCAGATAACAGGAGACTCTTCATCATCTACAAGAAGATTAAGACTCATTACCTTGGTTCCGTCTTCCGCAACTACCGGCATAATTCCCATTTCATTACCTGTTGTCGGGCCTTTAACACCAAACATCTTAGGAATGGAAGGGCCTGTAATATCCGCATCAAGAATACCTACTTCATATCCCTGCTTACGCATAGCCGCTGCCATTGCTGCAGTAACAAACGACTTACCTACGCCACCTTTACCGCTGACAACACCAATTACATGCTTAACCGATGAATACGCGTTAAGCTCTTCGGTAAAATCCGGCTTCGCTCCTGCTGCCGAAGGACAGCCCTCACAAGATTCTCTGTTGCAGCTTCCCGCAGAAGCGCACTGCTTTTCTTCAGCCATTTTGTCTTCCCCCTTATATAATCATCATAAAATATATTGCCCCAAATCCGTCAAAAATGCAAGGGGTTATTAATGTTTTTTTAATCTCTCGGTTATTTTTGCAAGCTGACTTGTAAGATGATCATCTGCAACAAACTGTTTAACCGTATCCTCATCAACTTCAATACGATTGTCCATTGTTCTCATAACATCGACTATCTGATGCGTGCTTGCAACTATCGGATTACTTAAATCAAGAAGCTTATTATCCGAGAACTGCAATACTATAGGTGCCATAAAGTTCTTCTCGTTAGTAGTAACCACAAGTGCTTTCTCGCCGTTTGAAAGCTCTACACAGCAGCCCTTCGGAACTATTCTTATACAATCCGTCAAAGCTGCAACAACCTTCTCATCATAATACTCAGGATACTCTGCCAGATATCTGAATGCTGCAATCTCCGATACCGGATCATGCTGAAGGTTCATGGCTGTCAGATTGTCAAAAGCATTGGCAACCTGAAGGATTCTCGAATTAACTGTCCACTTGACCTGCTTCTCCACCGGAAACTTCGGTGAATAATAGAATTGACTTGTCTGTGAAAGTACCTTAAGACAGATATTCGGAAGATCAAACAGATTACTCTCCGGTCCGAGAAGCTGATACCCTGTCTGCAAACAATTATTTAATGTCTTAATATCTTTATCATTCAATTCCGATTCCGACTTCTCCATTATGCTCTTCGGAACCGAAAGCATTCCCACATCATGAAGCAGACCTGCCGCTACAACGCCACGTCTTGCCTCCATATTAAGGTTAAGCTTAGAGGTAATCATCGCACAGAGAATAGCTACATTAAGTGAATGCTTATAATGAAAGTCCTCCGGTGTTCTCAGATTCTGATTAAAGGCAAATCTGTGATCAAGCGAACCATAGCGCTTGATAATCGTATCTATAAGAAGATTAATGCCTTCCGGCTTCTTGCCCCCGAGCACGCTATCCATAATATCCTTGATACGGAACATATAGATAGTCTGAAACTTCTCAAATTCAATCTCTTCTTCGGTAATCGGCGGCGCAGGCTCTGCCGGTTCGAGTATGTATAATCCGATAAGTCCGAAATTCTGTACAGAAGTAACTCCCTGTGCGGTAAGCGGATTCTCCCTGTCATAAAGAAGAACACCCATCTTGTTATAGATTGGCTTAGCCACTCGCATACCCGGCTTCAAATCTTCCGTCTTAACGAAAATCATCTAAAACCCCCCTAACCTTAACTATAGCTTATATAAAAAATATTATCATACATACATTTTTTAAGCAATAGTGGTTTACATCCGCAACTATTTAAAGCACTTTTACGAAAAAAGAGCCGCATCACCTGATGCGGCCCTTATATATTAATTCTCTATTCGTTATTAATCATGCTTCTTTGCTCTCATAATGTACCATAAAGCACCTGTCAAGCAAACTGATGAATAAGCACCTGCTACGATACCTACCATTAATGGTAATGCAAACTCACGAATGGATGTAACACCCATAATGAATAAGAAGAATACCATGATAAATGTCGTAAGTGAAGTATTGATAGATCTTGAAAGAGTCTGTGTAATACTTCTGTTAACGATTTCTGCAAGTCTCTCAGGATCCTTCGTATTCGAACCTGCAAGATTTTCTCTGATACGGTCAAAGATAACGATTGTCGCATTAATCGAATAACCTACGATTGTAAGCATAACTGCGATAAATGTATTACCAACTGCAACTCGTACTATTGCATAACTTGCGAGTACGATAAGTACATCATGAATCAATGCTAAAATTGCACTTGCAGAGAATCTGAAATCCTTAAATCTGAACCAGATATAAATAAGCATAAGGATAAGTGCTATTGCAACTGCCTTTAATGCATCGCTTCTCATCTCTGAACTTACGATTTCACTGATGGTCTCAAATTCAATTGTTGATGCATCAACACCAAGCTTATCTATAATCGCGCTCTTTACTGCCTGTCTGTTCTCCTCGCTGAGCATATTCATCTTAAGAACGATTTCATTTGTTCCCGACACCTTCTGAGACTGAATTGCACTCTTACCGATTACATCCTGGATTACCGGAACGATTGTGTTCTCAATCTCTTCCTGTGTATAATCCTTGCCAAAATCAGCTGTAACGGATGTACCGCCTACGAAATCAAGGCTGTAATTTAATTCTCTGTTACCGTTTCCTCTGTTAATTCCCATTGTAATTGCACCGATTGCTACAACAAGCACCGCAATTGCAATAAAGATATACTTCTTTGAAAGGAAATCAATTGTCTTTCTTTCCTTCTGCTTTCCGTAAAGCTTCTCATCCTGAAGACCAAGCGCATAAAGTGCCTGCATAAGGAACTTAACTACAACAAGTGCGGTAAACATGGATACCACGATACCGATACCGAATGTATAAGCAAATCCCTTAACTGTACCTGAACCAAATACACCAAGCACTACAGCAGCAATAAGTGTTGTGATGTTACCATCCAATACGGCAGACAAAGCCTTCTTATAACCGCTCTTCATTGAAGTGATTACGCTCTTGCCCGTAGCAATCTCCTCACGGATACGCGCGAATACGACTACGTTGGCATCAACTGCCATACCCATTGAAAGGATTATACCCGCAATACCAGGTAATGTAAGTGTAATGCCAAAAGCTCTGAGTGCAAGCATTGTAAGTCCTGTATAAATTGCAAGACCGATAGCTGCTGCAAAACCAGGCACAAGATACATAACGATCATGAAAAGCATTACAAGTAAAAGACCGATACCTGCAGCCTTAATACTATTGGAAAGTGCGGAACCGCCAAGTGTAGCAGATACTTCCTGTGAACGTAATTCCTTCAACTCAAGATCGATTGTACCGATACGAATATAGGCAGCAAGATTCTCTGCTTCCTGCTTATTAGCCATACCGGAAATAACTGCCTCGCCGCCGGAGATGCCGCTCTTAATCTGCGGAGCGCTGATTTCTTCGTCATTATAGTAAATGGCAAGAACTCTACCGATATTTGCACTTGTATACGTGTAGAATCTCTCTGCCGCATCTTCTGTAAGAGTAAGAACCACTACATTCTCCACAGCACCCGTTGTCTGATTCTGCTGCGTTGTTGCCGTAGCCTTGGCTACATCATCACCGGTAAACTGCGCTTCGCCGTTCTCATCTCTGAACTCTAACTTACCCGGCTTCTCAAGCTCTTCAAAAAGAGATGAGCTACCGCCCGGAATATCTACAGTAATTCTATCATTGCCCTCGGAATATACCTGGGCCTCGGTGATACTACCATCAGAAGCTGTAGTAACACGCTGCTGTAACTCATATACAGTATCGCTTAACTGCTCTGCCGTAGGAGTCTCACCTACTACTTCATAAGTAATGCTTACTCCGCCTGCAAGGTCAAGACCAAGACCAAGCTTCATAGCATCCCCGCTGCTTGTAGTCGAAGCAGCTGTGCCCTTTATAATCTTCATTCCGAAAAAGCCCGTACATGCAAGAAGTGCCAGGCAAAGAATGATAACGAGGGCTCCTCTACTCTTTTTCATTTTTTCTACCTCACTTTTTCCTCATTTCTTACGAATAGAGATTTCGTTATTAGAATTCGCAAAGAATCGACCGCTCGCTTGTACGAACGGTCGAATCCGACAAAAATTCTTTACAATTATATCATAGAGTTATCTATATAGCAAAGGATTTTTGGTGCCATAAAAATTAATTAAATCCGACTATCTTCTGAGATATCTTATAGGCCGCAACGGATATCTTTCTTCCGCCTTTTCCCGGCAGATTCATAACACGACCCATAATGCCGTTTCTTAATTTATGGAAAAGTCTCAAATCATATTCCTTAAGATATGTCCATAAGTCGCGCTTTTTCTCAAGGTTCTCTTCCGTACCGGAACGGATCAGCATAATTGTCGTAATTACCGTTATAATCTCGAGATAATTAAACATATACCGTCTAAGCTTAGGATTCTTAATAGAAAACAGATCCACCGCCTCAACCATAAGCTCGTTAACTCTTATCTGCTGGTCGATTCTCTTAATCATAACAGACTCGTTAACCGACTGATCGTCTCTTCCAATGAAATAACGATAGAAATCAACATCTATGTAATACATCTTCTTGACATAAGGAAGCGGAACATATACAAACAGGTTGTCTACATAGAACGTATGCTTCGGAAGCTTAAGACCGCATTCGCGTAAAAGCTCTGTCCTGTAGATTACGGAATGCATAAGGATATACTGGCCCTTTTTGAATCTTCCGCAATCGTCCCATGTGAAGATCTTTCTTATCGGGACAACATCATCATAACGCATAACCTTCTTATGCTTCTGTCCTTCCTTCTCATATACATAATTGGAAAGGAGCATATCAACCGTCTCCGGACCTTCCACGATCTTATGCAAAGCTTCAAGAATCTGTGCATATGCATCCGTATCTACCCAGTCATCGGAATCCACAACCTTAAAATAAAGTCCCGTGGCATTCTTAATACCGGTATTAACAGCCTCACCGTGTCCGCCATTTTCCTGATGTACAGCTTTTACTATCGACGGATACTCTGCTGCATACTTATCCGCGATTTCCGCCGTATTGTCTTTTGTAGATCCATCATCGACTATTATAATTTCCACATCCTCGCCGCCGGTAAGAAGTGTCTCTATTGCATGCGACATATATGCTGCGGAATTATAGCAAGGAATAGCTATAGATAATAATTTCATTTCATTTCCTCCCACTTATAATCTGTCTATTCTATCTCGCCCGCCATTTCGAGCGCTTTATCTGCGATTGCATCAATGTTATAATACCTGTACTCTGCCAGTCTTCCAAGAAGTTTTAACTTATCATACTTTGCTGCCTCATCCTTATAACGCGTATATAACGCATTGTTGGCATCATTTGAAATAGCGTAATACGGAATTTCATTCGCTTTGCCCGTATATGCAAAAGGATACTCTTTAACTATCGTCGTTCCATTGCCGTCCTTTTGCCCGGTAAGATGCTTAAACTCCGTAATTCTCGTATAATCCTCGGATACCGTATAATTTACAACCGAATGTCCCTGATAATCAGGCTTATCAATATGCTCAAACTTAAAATCGAGCGATCTGTATGGAAGTCTTCCGAACTTCAAATCAAAAAGCTCATCTATCGCTCCCGTATATATAACGTATCCCTCGTATGGTTTGCCTTCAAAAAATATCCGGCCGTCCTTTAATAAAAGCACATCTTTACAATCTGTCGAAAGCCTAATCTCAATATTCTCATGATTAAGCATTTTCTCGATCATCGGCGTAAAACCGTCTTTCGGAACACCCTGATACTTATCCGCAAAATATCCGTCGTCGTCCGAAATCACAATCGGAACTCTCGCTGTTACATCCGGTGATATCTCATCAGGCGTCTGCCCCCACTGCTTCATCGTATAATGAAGGAATATATTCTCATACACATAATCCGCAATCTTTCTTATTCCCTCGTCATTATTCTCCCGAAGCTTCATAATCGGGACACGACTGCCGAATCCGTATTCTTCGATGAGCTTCTTCGCTATTCGCCCACCTTCTTCCTCACCATATACTTTACGAAGCGTATTAAGATTAAACGGCACCGGAATAAGTTCGCCATGCACATTTGCAACAACCCTGTGTTTAAATTCATACCACTCCGTAAAACGACTGAAGAATTCATACACCCTTTCAATACCGGTATGAAATATATGCGGACCGTAAAGATGAATCAAAATACCATTATCATCTTTTAAATCATAACAATTACCCGCAATATGATTTCTCTTTTCAATCACAAGAACCTTCTTACCCTTCTCCGCAAGCGAGCGTGCAACCACAGAACCCGCGATACCGGCGCCCACAATCAGGCAATCATACATAAACTCAGACCCCCTCAATATTAATAGTCACTTTGGACATTATAACATATTTACATGCGAAGCGCAGTTCATAAAGTCTTAATATTTGTTTAAACAAATCGTAACACTCAAAACACGTCGTTTTCACAGAGGATTTGTACTATAATAGTATCTTTTTCATAACTCTACTCTCAGATAAGTAGAGTTCCTCCAATTTTCTATATATTTTGTTTTATTTTACACTAGAGCAAAGGCATTCGGACTGCACACCGAATGCCTTTTTACCTTCCGTTCATTACTATTCATCAAATTGATTACGTAAATATTACATTTGTATTACCGTCTAACGGTCACTCGTAAATCTGAATCTTTTCTTCTTTCCATCACCGATATGTCCAGCTTCGGTATCGACAAGATAACAATTAATATCCTGTTCCCTTCTGTTGCCTGCTTTATCAACTGCGACTATCCTAAGTGCGACAATTGCATCCCCCGTAGCTTTAATAAAGGCTTCTTCATTATAACCTTCTATATAATAACCATTCACAACACTATGATCGATAGAATCAAGCAAACCATCCCTGTCATCCGTTGCTGCGAACAAATTCATAAGATAGTCATAAGAAAGTCTGCCGCTATTTGCAAATTTCACGGGGAAATACACATCTCCGGCATATATATCCGGCGGTGTCACATCCTCGTCCTTTATCCCGACCATTATTACGGTCATGTAATAACTGCCTCCGTAATAAAATGTTATTACCTCTTTGAGTGGCTGCTTATACTTCCAATATCGTATTTCTTTGACCTCATATCCCGGCACTCTGTTAAAGTCGATTCTCCAGGTTATAAGTTCTCCATCCTTTGAAAAAAAAGAATCGGTCGCCAGATAGTTATTCTCTTCATCAACATACTTTATATAGAATATGCTGTAATCATTGTAAGCACTGTAAGTTATCGTATTCTCTCCATGAACCACATATGAAATCTCGCTAAGATCATCCCAAGGTTCATTATTAAGCAATACTCTCTCTGTCCTAAGCGGGCTATAATTCTTCGTCTCCATCGGAAGCTTATATGTAAAAACTTCGCCCTCCTCAACCCAGAACTCTTCACTCACATATCCTATTTTGTATTCACGCCCAAACATCTCTTCATCTCTGAAAACATAGTAATGCCTTCCGTCAATTATTTGTCTATACTTAATTGGCTCGTTGCTCTCGCTTTTTAATATCTGCGTACCTTCTTCTTCCTTAGCGGCTATTGCCTTACCGGATGCAAATGCATATATGCATATAACAACAGCAAGCAATAACCCCGCTGCATTCCTTATAATAAGCCTATGTCTATTCATTTTGCATCACCGTTCTCCTTATCTTAGCATATCGAATCTGTCCCGTGGGCAGTACATATCGATATCTGATTTCAACTGTCATTTTCTTGCCTTGAATGTCATAATCCACATTATCCACAATCACATCGTGTATAACTCCTAAAATTTTACCCATATTCTTTAAAATTTGTGAATTAGGATTTTGGGCTTTTCCGTCAACCAATTCCTCAAACGTCTTCTTAACGGATAATTCTCCGGCATAAAAAAGCTCCTCCTGCTTAACATATGGAATCCCGACGACAAGCAAAAGCTTAATCATCGTTACCATAATTATGAATATTCCGATGCCAAAGCAACCCACTCTCATTTCTTCCACCTCTTCGCCACCGGGATCCTCATCTCATATTCCTCTTCCCCCACATACATCGATACCTTATATATCCCCTGCGAGTAAAAGACTATATCTCCGCTTTCGTGATTGAACGGAATATCACGCCCCGTTTTCTCGTCAGTCACGCGTCCAAAGTATATGTCAAGATACTCCCCGTTAAGTGTGGACGCATAGATTAATCCCCGCAGCGAATAATCACGATCCGTATATACTATGGTATTACCAAAGTGAACATCTATATTCTCCGACGGATTTACGATTTTCACCTTTGGATACACGGTCCCTTCAACGCTATTTTCTATCCTCTTATTTCCTGCCTCACCTATTTTATGGAACATGGAATCGCTGTAATTGACTCCAATTTTCAGAAAAAAGGCGGCAATTACAACACTTAATGTTCCGCCAAGCATTATGCTTATTACCTTCCTCATAATGATGACACCACCAGCATCAGCTCCTCCTTAAGCGGCCCGAAAAATATCATCATATTAATCGCGACCGTTGCCACTCCTGCAGCGGCTGCAATCAGAAGCATTCCATACTCATTTATTATCTCTTTCATATCATTCACCTTCTCTATATCAAGCTCATTACTATAGTTATTATCTTTACAAGCATCAAAGACATCCCCAGAAACAAAACGCCCAAGCCATATTCACTTACTATTATTTCCATATAGTCCTCCTAACAAGTAACCGCCTCGGTTTTCTTAAAAACAGTGCTTCCAAGTATTGGAACTCGCAAAGCATATATAAGTTTTATCTCCGCAAGCAATATTGTCTTTGACTTAACGAAGACCCCTCCATCACTTATTATCTCCGTCGTTCCGTCAAGATAATGAAATACTGCGCTCAAATTATAGCCGTTTTCTTCTGCTTTATTAAAGGAATCCCTTATTACCGCCTGATCAAACTCCGAATTCTCCATCGCCATAATTACGGCATTACGAAATTCTCCGGCATTACAGCAATCCACCTCGACTTTAATAAGATCTATTCCGGTAATAAGAAACAACATAAGAAAAAACATGGCAATAAGTCCCTCAACTATCTGCTGCATACCCTATCTCCTTCTATAGCTTGGTTATAAAGTAAATCAGTATTACCGACATATC
>JAILJL010000010.1 GCA_024694785.1 Lachnospiraceae bacterium | reverse complement strand
TAATCGGTATCGGATGCGATTCTATCCCGATTGCAGGAACAGTAACAATTTCCGGACTTGCACTTGCGGCAATCCTCGGAATTTTCCTTGCACTTGTCCTTCCTGAAGGCAAAGATGCATACCTTTCAAAAGATGAAACAGTTTAATGAAATGAATACCTCTATAGGGAGACCAAGGCTTTGCGTCTCCCTTATGGGGGAAACCTTAGAAGATATCAGGATAAAAGCGCAAAAGATCAAGGACACTTCGGCGGATATAATAGAGCTCCGTGCTGATTATTATAACGGCGATATTGTTAAGGATCTTTCTGCGGCTTTTTTGGCTTTAAGAGAAAGTTTTGACGGCGAAGTTATATTTACATACAGAAGTAATGAAAATGGCGAATACGGCAAATTGACGCCTGATACGGTAAGACAATTGTTAATGGATGCGGCAATGCATAATGTAAATTATGTTGATGTCGAATACGGGCTTTTTAAAGAATATCCGGATATTGTCGAAGAAATTAAAAAAAAAGCGGCGGTTATACTGTCTGAGCATGTATATAACGGAATATATTCTGCGGATTTCATATATAATCGATTAAAAGAGCTTTCGGAATGTGGTGCAGATATGGTAAAATATGTAATAATGCCAAATACAAAGCACGATGTTATGCAGCTTATGGAAGGTGTTATAAGATATAAGGAAGATTATCCGGAAAGACATATAATTGCTCATGCGATGGGTGAAATCGGGCTTATATCCAGATTGTCTGCTGAAATGATGGGGAGCGAGATTGCCTTTGCGGCATTAGGACAGGAAAGCGCTCCGGGCCAGATAGACGTCGATATGATGAAGACCTGCCTCGATACGATTCATGAGCAGCTGGAAAGCTAGGAGAGTTGGTATGGCAAATAAGAAAATAGAGAATGAAGCGGTAGACAAGCTTTTTGATGCGATACTTTCATTAGAGAATAAGGAAGAATGCTATGATTTCTTTGAAGACTTATGCACAATAAATGAGATCCTCGATATGAGTCAAAGAATAGAAGTGGCTTCCCTTCTTCGTAAAAAGTGCGTATATCAGGATATAACAAAGAAAACAGGAGCCTCAACCGCTACCATAAGCAGAATCAACAGAAGCTTAAATTACGGAAACGATGCATATAATCTTATTCTTGACAGAATAGAAGAATAGAAGAATTAAGGTCGGTACGACATGTACCGACCTTTTTAGGCTTGCGCACCATTGGCACACTTTAAGGATTATGATTAGCTATACTTATCTTGCTTCCGGCGGGAACAGAAGATGTTATAAAAGCGTTAGCTCCTATTATGCTGTTCTCGCCGATTATGGTGTTGCCGCCGAGTATTGAAGCGCCTGCATAGATGGTTACGTTGTCTTTGATGGTCGGGTGGCGTTTCTCACCCGATAATGTATGTCCTTCGCTTACGGATAGCGCACCTATCGTTACTCCCTGATATATCTTGACATGGTCACCGATAACGGATGTCTCGCCAATAACTATACCTGTGCCGTGGTCTATAAAAAAGTGCCGGCCTATGGTAGCGCCCGGGTGAATGTCAATACCGGTCTTCGAATGCGCATATTCCGTCATAAGACGCGGGAGAAGCGGCACTTCCAGAAGATAGAGCTCGTGCGCGAGGCGATTGGTGGTTATTGCTATAAGTCCCGGATATGCGAGAATAATCTCATCAAGACATCTTGCGGCGGGATCGCCATTATAGATGGCAAGAAGATCGTCTTCTATATAATCGCGTATGGCAGGGATTTTGCCAAAAAACTCCTTGCATATGCGATAACTTTCGCAAACCCTTGAGACTTCGGACATTGAATTGGCGAGCGGACCGAAGTCGAGTGCCAGGCTCACGAGCTTATTAAGGTGGTAGAAGCAGTTCTCTATAGTGACCGCAAAGCAGTTCTCGGGATTATATATTTTGACGCTGTGATTCTTATAGAATCCGGGAAATATAACCGAGAACAGATTTTCCACAAGGTCGGTTATTTCTTTTCTATTCGGCTGATTATAGATATCGACGGCATCTATATGCTTACCCTTGTTGTAATCGTCAAGTATTGCCGAGACTATATCGCCTATTTCTTTTTCGTTTACAGGTTGAATCATTTTAATACTCCTTTAGTCAAAAAGTGCGGTGGAATAGTATCTGTCTCCGCTGTCAGGAAGAAGAGCAACTATTGTCTTTCCCGCATTTTCAGGTTTACCGGCGTATTTAATGGCAGTACTTAATGCAGCACCCGAGGTTATGCCTACGGAGATACCTTCAAGTGACGACAGTAATTTTGCGGCGTCTATTGCCTCCTCTTCAGTGGCTTTATATATTTCATCGTATATTGTCGTATTAAGGATCTTTGGCACGAATCCTGCACCGATTCCCTGGAGACCATGCTTACCGGCCAAACCTCCCGAAAGAACCGGAGAGCCGGCAGGTTCTACGGCAATTACTTGTATTGAAGAATTCTTTGATTTTAAATACTCGCCTGTACCGGTGATTGTTCCTCCTGTGCCGACACCGGCGATGAACATATCTATGTTGCCCTCCGTATCATTCCATATTTCCGGTCCGGTTGTAGTGCGATGTGCTTCAGGATTGGCGGAGTTAATAAACTGACCGGGAAGGAAAGCCCCGGGAGTATTTTTGGCAATTTCTTCAGCCTTTTTAATAGCGCCGTTCATACCTTCCCTACCATCTGTAAGGACAATTTCCGCACCATAATGGCTGAGAATCTTACGGCGCTCGATGCTCATTGTCTCGGGCATGGTGAGAATTACTTTATAGCCTTTGGCAGCGGCGATTGCTGCAAGGCCTATACCGGTATTGCCGGAGGTCGGCTCAATTATAACGGAGTCAGGTTTTAAGATACCGCGCTTTTCCGCATCCAGAATCATTGATAAGGCTGCGCGGTCCTTGGTACTTCCCGTAGGGTTTAAGTATTCAAGTTTTACCAGGATCTTGGCCTTAAGGTCGAGCTTCTTTTCAATATTATTAACGTGAAGAAGCGGTGTATTGCCGATAAGTTCGGTAACGTTTTGATAGATTTTGCTCATTTTGATTAATCCTTTCTTTTCTCATTTTTTGTAATAAAAAAACCGAAAGCTTTTAAGCTTCCGGGTATATGGCATTAAGTGTTTGAATTATGTAACTCACTTATCACAGGGTGTAAAGCTGCACGCAAACACCCCGGCCATATTGCCCGGGATAAGTACAACAACAACACTCTTTATAATTGTCAATATATGTATTGATAAGCATTGAGATAGTCTCCTTAAAGTCATTGGAAATAATATAACGTGAATTTTAACTTATGTCAACACTTTTTTATGATAGTCAGGATCAGTTAGACATTTTTGTGCCCGTGCCCAAAATTTAGACACGGGTATTTTTTTGCCCATTTATTAGCGTTAATACGTGTTGTATGCTAGTACACGGTTAAGGGATGAGACCTGAGCGCCTTTAACCAAATTATCTATAGAAAGGGCTGTTTATTATGAAATTCCCAAGAACAGTAGTTAAATATCGAATTCCTATATTGATTATATCACTGCTTCTTTTGATACCTTCATTTATAGGAATCAGTAAGACAAGAGTCAACTATGATATGCTTGATTACCTGCCGTCAAAGTCGGAAACGGTCATCGGACAGAATGCTTTAAAAGATGACTTTGGCAAAGGCGCTTTTTCATTCATAGTTATTAAGAACATGGATGTAAAAGAAGTTGCAAAACTTCGCGACAGAATAGAGAATGTGGATCATGTTGCAACGGCACTTTGGTATACGTCAATCTTCGACGCTAACGTACCGATGGAGATTCTTCCTGATGAAGTATATGACGCATTTAATTCCGATGATGCGACACTTATGGCGATCTTTTTTGACAGTGCAACATCCGAAGATGTGACGATGGATGCAATTCGTAAGATAAGAAAGATTTGTAATAAGGAATGCTTCGTGTCCGGTATGTCTGCACTTGTAACCGACCTTAAGGATCTTTGCGAGAAAGAAGAGCCGCTCTACGTAGCCATTGCCGTTATATGTGCGCTTTTATCAATGTTCCTCTTACTTGACGGATTCCTTGTACCGATAGTGTTCCTTGCAAGTATCGGAATTGCAATAGCTTATAACCTTGGAAGCAATGTATTCCTCGGAGAGATTTCATACATAACCAAAGCTATTTCTGCAGTATTGCAGCTCGCCGTTACCATGGATTATTCAATTTTCTTGTGGCATTGCTACAATGAAAAGCGCGGGGAATATGCGGATACTAAAGAGGCAATGGCATACGCCATTAAAGATACGATAACATCAGTAATCGGAAGTTCCATCACAACAATCGCAGGTTTCATCGCTCTTTGCTTCATGAGCTTTACGTTAGGCAAGGACCTTGGAATCGTTATGGCAAAGGGCGTTATCTTCGGTGTAATTGCTTGTGTAACCATACTTCCGGCTATGATTCTGGTGCTTGATAAGCCGTTACAGGCAACCAAGCATAGAGCATTAATTCCGGATTGCAGCGGACTTTCAAAGAAAGTCGTCAAGGCGATGCCTGTATTTCTTATAATATTCGCACTTCTTATTCTTCCGTCACTTTACGGATATAAGAAGACACAGAACGAAGTGTATTATGATCTTGGCGGATGTCTTCCTAAGGATATGGAATGCGTAATCGCAAACTCTGAATTAAAAGATGAATTTGACATAGCATCAACTCATATGCTCCTTGTGGATACGGATACGCCTTCTAAAGACATTCGTGCAATGATTAAGGAGATAGAAGAAGTCGGCGGAGTTAAGTATGTTCTCGGACTTGAATCGGTATTGGGATCCAAGGTTCCTGAAGAGATTCTGCCCGACTCGGTTAGGGATTTACTTGAATCCGACAGATATAAGCTTTATTTGATTAATTCTTCGCATATCGTAGCAAGTGATGCGGTTAACGAGGAACTCGATAAGATTAATGCGATTCTTAAAAAATACGACAAGAACGGCAAACTTATCGGCGAAGCACCTTGTACCAAGGATATGATTGAGACAACGGGACACGATTTTGCTGTTGTTAACATAATTTCTATCGTTGCGGTATTTATAATAATTGCACTAGTTGAGAAAAGCGCTTCATTACCGTTTATCTTAATCGCGGTAATCGAGCTTGCAATCTTCATTAACTTAGGCCTTCCGCATTACATGGGTAAGACACTACCATTTATCGCACCTATTTGCATAAGCACTATCCAGCTTGGCGCAACAGTGGACTATGCAATTCTTATGACAACCCGTTATAAGATGGAGCGTCTTAATAACGAAACCGGAAAGGATGCGGTAATAACGGCGCTTCGCACATCAATCCCTTCGATATTGGTAAGCGGATGCGGACTTTTTGCGGCAACGGTCGGTGTAGCTTTCTATTCCAACATTGATATCATAAGTTCAATGTGTATGCTTATGGCCAGAGGTGCTTTGGTCTCGGTATTACTTGTTATGTTCATCCTGCCTTCGATTTTACTTCTTTGCGACAAGGTAATATGCAAGACAACGGTAAAGATGACACACATTAATTGGTAATGAATAGTTTGATGTTTCTTAGGAGGGAATTATCATGAAGAGAAATATAGTAAAGATAATCTGCATAGTACTTACGGTTTCGTTAATAAGCGGCCTTGGTATGGCAGGTGCATATGCAGCAGGCACAAAGAATGGGGTTAACGCTTCGAAAGAAAATAATAACATAATTGATTCGATGAAATTAACCGATTCTTCGGATACGGACATAGAGACGGTATATGTTCTTACAAATGCGGACGGTAATGCAGACAATCTTGTGGTATCGAGCACAAAGAGAGAAGACCTTGACTATGAGACAGACACAACCAAGCTCCCGGTAATAATGAAAGTGACGTATACTCTTGATGGTAAAGATGTCAGCGCAGAAGACATTAAGGGCGTTACAGGCCATGTGGTTATCCGCTTTGATTATATTAATAACACAAGTGAAAAGGTTAACATCAATGGATTTGAAGAGGATATTCATGTGCCTTTTGTTGCGGTTACAGGTGTATTACTGGAAAATGCGCATTTTACAAATATCAATGTAACAGGCGGTAAGCTTCTTGATGATGGCGACAGAACTGCAGTTATGGGAATCACATTTCCGGGATTGCAGGAGGATCTGGCTGTTGACCTTGAGACATTTGAGATTCCCGAAAGCTTCGAAATTGAAGCTGATGTAACGGATTTTGAACTTGAATCCACATATACGATAGTAACAAATAACGTATTTGAGTCATTTGATACAAGCAAGCTTGATGCTATTGATGATTTAAAGGGCAAAGCAAATGAGCTTACAAGTGCCATGACACAGCTTATAACAGGTTCTGATAAGCTCCATGACGGACTTTCCGCGCTTCTTACGGGAGCTAATCAATTGGCAGCAGGAATTACACAGTTAGATAGCGGGCTTAATACACTTGCAAAGAATAATAAGACTTTAAATGGTGGCGCAAGGCAGATTTTTGATTCAATTCTTGCAACATCAACAACTAATCTAAGAGCAGCAGGCCTTGAGATTCCGGATCTTACGGCAGATAACTATTATACGGTACTTAAGGCGGTTCTTGCTAAGCTTGGCGTAGACATCGATAACCCGGGTCAGGCAGCGGCAGATCCTACGGTTAAGAGCATCCTGACATTAAAAGCTCAGTTAGATGGTGTCAACACATTCTATCAGGGATTATTACAGTATACGGCAGGTGTATCCGATGCGGCAGCCGGTGCGGACAAGCTTAACGGAAGCACGCCTTCTCTTATTAATGGTATTAAGCAGCTTGAAGCCGGTTCCGGGGAGCTTTCGACAGGAATCAAGACATTCAATGAGCAGGGAATTCAGAAGATTATCGATGCATTTAACGGAGATATCTCTTCAATTGCAACAAGACTTGCACCGATTTCGGAAGCAGCAGCACGTTATAAGTCATATAGTGGCAATGCAGATGCCTGCAAGTTCATATATAAGACATCCGCAATCAAATAATTAAAGTGTAATA
>JAILJL010000146.1 GCA_024694785.1 Lachnospiraceae bacterium | reverse complement strand
CATGCAAGAGTTCTTAATGCGGTTGCTGGATATGATGATATTACGGGTTCTTTTGGGTGGTGTATGTTTGATTATAATACCCATCTCGATTTCGGTTCGGGAGACCATATATGTCACCATGGTGTAATGGATATTTTTCGTAATCCTAAGCTTGCAGCTTCAGTGTACGCATCTCAGCAGGATGAAGAGCCGGTGCTTACCATTAGTTCCAATATGGATATAGGTGAGAACCCGGAGTCAATCCGTGGTGAAGTGTATGCCTTTACCAATGCAGATTCGGTTAAGATGTATAAGGGGGATACATTTGTGCAGGAGTTCTTTGCGGAGAATACGAAGTTTCCGGAGCTTTTGCACGGCCCGCTTGAAATCGATGATTATATAGGCGTGCTGATTAAGGAAGAAAAGTTCAGCCCGAGGGTGGAACGGCAGGTCAAGACTATTTTGAATTCCGCAGCCAAATATGGAATGGCAAGAATGCCTAAGAAGACCTTATGTACAATAGCCAAGCTTATTCTTATCAATCATATGAAGATGGATGATGCGGTTAAATTATACGAGAAGTATATCGGCAATTGGGGCGATCGTGCGGCTTCATTCAGATTTGATGCGATTAAAGACGGCAAAGTTGTTGCTTCAAATATAAAAGGGCCTGTTTTGGCACCGGTTATTAAAGCAAAGGTAAGTCACACAACGCTTCATGAGGAACATACCTATGATGTGGCAGCAGTAAGAATTACTTTTGAAGATGGCTTTAATAACGTGCTGCAGTTTATGAACGACCCTGTTTCGCTGTCGGTGGAAGGACCTGTTGAGATAATAGGACCTAAGACTATTACTTTAAATGGCGGTATGGGCGGAACCTACATTAAGACTACCGGACAAAAGGGTAATGCGGTTCTTACGATAAGCTCGGAGCAGGCAGAACCGATAGCGATTAAATTCAGTGTAGAATAAGATATAGATATAAGGAGAACAAACCAATGAACGAAAAACTAGGCATAAAAGGTAAAATCGGTTATGGTATAGGAGCTGTCGGAAAAGACATGGTATATATGCTTTCCGCATCTTATGTACTTTATTATTTCCAGGATGTGCTTGGAGTTAATGCGGTTGCAATGGGTATAATCCTCCTTGCCGCAAGAATTTTCGATGCGTTTAACGATCCTATCATGGGAATTGTTGTAGCCAAGACCAAGACAAAATGGGGTAAATTCAGACCATGGTTACTTATCGGTACATTGACAAACGCAGTGATATTGTTCCTTATGTTTGCGTGCCCGCCGACTTTGAATGGTGCAGGTCTTACGGCTTATGCGGCAGTTACATACATTCTCTGGGGTACGACATATACAATGATGGATATTCCTTACTGGTCAATGATTCCTGCAATTACCAAGGGTGGTAAGGAGAGAGAGAACTTATCTACACTTGCAAGATCGTGTGCGGGAGCAGGTTCGGCAATCGTATCCGTTGTTACATTAATTGCGGTGCATGCACTTGGCGGAATGTTCGGTGGCAATACTGCCCGTGAGATAGAGATTCTTGGTTTCAAGTATTTCTCGCTTGTAGTAGCTATTCTTTTCGTAGTATTTATCATAATTACATGCGTTACGGTTTCTGAGGATTCAACTGTTAATCTTGAGACGGCATCCGTTAAGGATATGTTCAAGGCGCTTTTATCCAACGATCAGGCAATGGCGGTTGTTATTACAATAGTGCTTATCAACTGTGCAATCTATACGACTTCGAATCTCGTTATCTACTTCTTTAAGTATGATTTCGGCGGAACAGGCTGGTATAAGAGTTATACATTGTTCAATACCTTCGGCGGAGCAATTTCAATTCTTGCGATGATGATTCTGTTCCCTATTTTAAGGAAGTTCATGAATTGCATTAAGATTTTCTTCCTTTCGTTATTCATGGCGGTTGCGGGATATGTTGTATTGCTTACACTTGCGTTTACATGGATGGGTAATGTATTTATTCTCTTTATTCCGGGATTCCTTATTTTCTCGGCTAACGGAATGTTGACCGTACTTACGACAATTTTCCTTGCAAATACGGTAGATTACGGTCAGGTTAAGAATCATAGACGTGACGAGTCCGTTATCTTCTCGATGCAGACCTTTGTGGTTAAGCTTGCGTCCGGTGTTGCGGCATTCGTTGCTGCATTGGCACTTCAGATACTTAGCTTAAGCGATAAGGCTGTGACAGAAGCAGATCAGACATTTGATTTCTCTTTGGCAGTTGAGTCTGCAACTAAGGTGGGCTTGCGAATGATAATGACAATATTACCTGTAATTCTTCTTCTTGTTGCAATTCTTTACTTTAAGAAGCGCTATATGCTTACTGACGAAAGACTTGAGGAGATTAATAATCAGCTTAAGAACAACTAATTAACGGTATATCGGAGGAATCCTTATGATTAAGGTTACTGATAATATATTTACATTAAGCACGAACAATACGACATATGCTTTTACGCTTCTTCAAAGCGGTCACCTGGAGCATAAATGTATTTCTATCAGGAATACCGTCGATCAATTTCATTACTCTTGC
>JAILJL010000106.1 GCA_024694785.1 Lachnospiraceae bacterium | reverse complement strand
ACCTCGGGAACGCTAAATTAAAAATAAAATAGAGCTTTTGATTCAATTTAAGGAGGCCCAATTTATGAGCAAACATGAAAGAGAGTACAAAGTTCCACAGACAGAAGTAGCCGGCTTGAAAGCGATATTTGCTTCGGTTATTATGGCGGCGTGCCTCGCATTTGATCTATTTGCGATGATTAATTTGTCCGACATGATATGGGTTATTGCAATTATATCGCTTGTATTCTTGGTTTCGGTGTATTTCTTTGTAAGTTCTATTATGGAGATACGCTTCTTACATGAGAAGAGAATGGAAGAGACTTATAACGATCTTTTTAAGTCCTCCAAAGCCACATATCTTATGCTTAAGAAGTATGGTGAAGATCTTGAAGAGAGAATAGAAGATCTTGAAGACAGGATTGGTATTCCGACAGAAGAGATTATCGATGCACAGAAGAGTATCGCTAAGATTACAATCAGTCGTAATAAGGAAAACACCGATGCTTTAATGAATTCCAACGATAAGGTTATCGATAAGCTTTACGCTTTCGAAGATGCGATCAATCGAATGGAAGAAAAGCTCCTTAATAGTCAGAAGGAATCCTCTAAGGAAGGTATGAGGGATATTCTTCTTAAGCAGTCGGAGATTACCAATGCAATTAAGCAGTTAGAGCTTTCATTGGGCAAGGATATTTATTCTATCGGTCGCAACATTCAGTCACAGCCTGTTATGATGACAGCGCCTGTGCAGCAGACAGTATCTGCGCCGGAATCTGCGTTTGATAGTTTAAATTTTGAAGATGAAAATGAATTCAATGATTTAATTTCCGGTAATGATGAAGGAGATATCAATCTTGATTCATTACTTGGCGAGGGTGATCTTGGAGTGGATATAGGCGCTGAATTTGTCGAAGCACAAGATGCGCAGGTAGACGTAGTCGCCGAAGAATTATTTATGGGAGACACAAGCGAAGTGGAAGAGCCTGTAATTGAGGCCGAGCCTATTGTCGAGCCTGAGCCTGTAGCAGAACCTGAACCTGAGCTGATACCGGAGCCTGAAGCTGTAGCAGAACCTGAACCGGAGCCGATACCTGAGCCGGAACCTGCTCCTGCGGCAGAGGAACCAAAGCCTGCAATGCCTGACTTGTCGGATCCGAATCATGTAATGACGCCTGATGAAATTCAAGCATTACTCGCTAATATGAATTAGAATAAAAAGTAGGGACTCGGTTAACCGAGTCCCATTTTGGTAGCTTATTTCTCTGTATGAGTCATAAGATATTTGATTATCTTAACGGATGTCTCCATACCTTCGATCGTTATATGTTCGTATGGGCCGTGGAATCCGTATCCGCCTGCGCCGAGGTTAGGACAAGGAAGACCCATGAAAGAAAGCCGTGCTCCGTCAGTGCCGCCGCGTACAGGTCTGGAAATCGGATCAAGGCCTACTGATCTTATAGCGTCACGGGCAAGATCCACAACATAGTTGTTCTTCTCAATAATCTCAAGCATATTGCGATAGCTTTCGTTAATCTCAACAGTACACGTACCTTCGCCGTATTTTGTATTGATAAGGTCTGCCGTCACTCTGAGTAATTCAGCTTTCTTATTAAAGAGCTCGAAATTATGATCGCGAATAATGTAGTGGAGAGAAGCTTTTTCAACACAGCCATCCATATCGGTTAAGTGAATAAAGCCTTCATGTCCTTCCGTATGTTCCGGTGTCATAGCCCCCGGTAAAAGTGAATTGAATTCGCAAGCGATTGCAGCGGCATTAACCATAATATTCTTAGCTTCACCCGGATGTACGTTAACGCCCGTGAATTTAACCGTTGCGGAAGAAGCATTGAAGTTCTCGTATGCAACTTCGCCTTCGTAATCACCATCTATTGTATAAGCATAATCAGCCTTGAAATAGTCGAGATTGAACTTATCTGCACCGCATCCAACTTCTTCATCAGGCGTAAATCCTATCCAGATATCGCCGTGAGGAGTACCATCTTTGATAATTTCGTCAACTGCGGTAATTATTGTCGCAATACCGGCCTTATCGTCGGCACCAAGGAGAGTGCTGCCGTCTGTTGTAATAAGAGTACGTCCCTTTAAAGATTTAAGATGCGGGAAGTTGGAAACTTTAAGTACTGCACCTGTCTTAGGAAGGACAACATCTTCTCCGTTATAATTCTCGATAATCTGCGGATTAACGTTCTCGCCCGGATAATCCGGAGCTGTATCCATATGAGCGATGAATCCTACGGTTTTTTTGCCTTCGTATCCTTTGGTAGCAGGAAGAAGTGCATATACATAGCAGTGATCGTTGCATGTAACCTTCTCCAAATTAAGCTCTTTTAACTCCTTTTCGAGTATGTGAGCAAGATTGAATTGGATCTCGGAACTTGGAATACAATCCATATCGTCCTTGGAAGTTGTATGAACCGAGATGTAGTTTAAGAATCTGGTTTTTAAATCCATTGTGTACCCCCTGAATATAGTAATTAAGCAGCATTGTACGCCTAATTCAAAGTATACTTCGATTATATATCAGGACGCACAAAAATAAAAGTGCAGGAATTTGCAAAAAAATTAAAAAAGTTCTTGCATTTTTGGCAAAGGCGTAATATAATAACAAAGTGCCTTGCAGAAAGGCAGCAATAAGCGCCATTAGCTCAGCTGGTAGAGCACCTGACTCTTAATCAGGGTGTCCAGGGTTCGAGCCCCTGATGGCGCATCTAAGTACTGATTTTGTGAACGTAAGAGTCACGGGGTCGGTGCTTTTTTTTGTCTTAAAGCAGTTTCTTTGTAAAAAGCGCTTGCAGAAAGCACGCATTAAGAATATGATTAGAACATAGAGTTTACAAAGGAGGATAATGAATATGGCGAATGTTAGGGACTTATTCTCGAAAAAATTAGGTTTTGGCCTTATGAGAATGCCTATCGGAGCAGATAATAAGGTCGACGAAAAGCAGGTATGCGATATGGTCGATCATTTTTTGTCTGAGGGCTTTGTATATTTCGATACGGCGTATGTATATCATAGCGGCGAATCCGAGAGAGTAATCAAGAGATGCCTTGTAGACAGATACGACAGAAGCAAGTTTTATCTTGCAACCAAGCTCCCTTCTTTTATCATCGAGAAAGAGGAAGATATGGACAGAATATTCAATGAGCAGCTTAGTAAATGCGGCGTAGATTATTTTGATCTCTATCTTGTTCATGCTTTAAATGCAAAAGAGTACGAAAAGATGAATGGATTTAAAGCATTTGAATATGTAAGCGAATTAAAGAAGGCCGGTAAGGTTAAATTCATGGGATTCTCTTTCCATGATAAGGCAGAAGTCTTGGAAAAGATATTGACCGAGCACCCGGAGGTCGATTTCATTCAGCTACAGATTAATTACTATGATTGGGAGAAGCCGGACGTAGAGGCACGACTTTGTTACGAAACTGCGGTTAAGCACGGCAAGCCGGTTATAGTTATGGAGCCTATTAAGGGAGGCAGCCTAGCTAATCCATTAGAAGAAGCCAATAAGCTTATCAAAGAAGAATTCGGCAATACTCCGTCAGCTTTAGCATTAAGCTTCGTTGCATCACTCGATAATGTTATGATGGTATTGTCAGGAATGTCTTCAATTGAGCAGATGAAAGAAAATACAGCTTTAATGAAGGATTTCAAGCCGTTAGGTGAGAAAGAGATTGCGTTAACGAAGAAAATCGTCGAAATCATAGATTCGGTACCGACGATACCTTGTACGAGCTGCAAGTACTGCATTGACGGATGCCCAATGAAGATAAGAATCAACGCATTCTTCTCCTTATATAATAAGGATCTTAAATTCGGCAACGGTAAGTTTGACAAGGCAGGATATGAGCGAATCGCAAAAGACGAATTCGGTAAGGCCGGCCAGTGTGTCGGATGCGGCGCGTGTGAGAATGTCTGCCCGCAGCACATTACAATTAGAGATAACCTTAAGAAAATAGCAGAGTGCTATGAATAAAAAGAAGAGGTAGGAGCAGTTGCTTCTACCTTTTATCTTTATCGTCTTGCAATAAGCATATTGATCTTAACACCTTCACTGCTGAAGCGTTCCTCATATTCGGTCATTATATTGCCGCTACAGAGCGCTTCGTCATTATGAAGATCGTAGGTTATTGCGGTAAGTTCCCAGTTATTGCTTTTAAACTCTTCTACGGAAAAGTCGAAAAGGTCTTTGTTATCCGTCTTAAATCTTATCTCGCCGCCTTTTTTAAGGAACTTGTCATAGCGAGCCAGAAAGCGTGAAGAAGTAAGACGGCGCTTAGCGTGCCGGTCTTTTGGCCAGGGATCCGAGAAATTAAGAAAGATACAATCCACATCGCCCTCGTTGAGGTAATCCGGCAAGACTTCCGCATCACAACAGATAAATTTAAGATTCGGAAGCGGAACCTCCATTTCATCCATTTTCTGGCACGCTCTTAAAAGAACGGAAGAGTACCGCTCTATGCCAAGGAAGTTGATATCGGGATTATGTCTTGCAAGCTCCATTATAAATTGTCCCTTACCGGTGCCGATTTCGATATTAAGCGGATTGGAAGGGGTGGGAAAAGCGCTTCTTAGGCTGCCTTTCTCAATATTTTCAAGATTGATGCAGTGGACACTGTTATATACCTTGTCTTCTGCGCCTTTGATATGTTTAAGTCTCATAGTAACCTCTTTAATATGTATTAACCATATCATTATATCTGATTTGACGAAAAAAGCAAATCGTAATAGAATAGTGGATAGAATATTTTTAAGAAGTAAAGGGATTATAGATGAAGAAACGAATAGTTACCCTACTTTTGGCAGTAACGATGCTGACGCTAAGTCTGGGTAAAAGCGCTTTTGCGGAAGGGGAATATTACTGGCCTACCGGAGTCCAGGTAACCGCGCCAGCGGCAATAGTTATGGAGGCCACAACAGGAACCATACTTTACGAGAAGAATATCCATGAGACCTTTTATCCTGCGAGTATAACGAAGATACTAACAACGCTTATAGCGCTGGAGAATTGCGATCTCTCGGAGACGGTTACATTCTCAAAAGATGCGGTATACAAAACCGAGGGAACAAGCATCTGGCGAGATATCGGCGAGCAGATGACATTAAAGGATACGTTGCATGCGGTAATGCTTGGCTCCGCCAACGAATGTGCTTACGCAACTGCAGAGCATGTAGGCGGAGATTATGAGACATTCATTACGATGATGAATGACAGAGCCAAGGAACTCGGATGTGAGGACTCACACTTTAACAATCCTCACGGACTTCCGGATACGGATCATTACACTTCCGCATATGACATGGCTTTAATCTCGAGAGCAGCTATTTTAAACGACCGATTCAGAGCGATAACGGGAACAAGTAAGTATACGATTCCTCCGACGAATAAGCACGAAGAACCGACGTATCTTGTTAATCACCATGCAATGCTTAATTATTATCATACGTCGAAGTACATATATGATAAGTGCATCGGCGGTAAGACGGGATACACACAGGCAGCAAGGCATACACTTGTAACTTACGCATACAAAGACGGAATGACGCTTATTTGCGTCGTTCTTAATGTAGATACGACGGAGAATCAGTATAAGGATACCAAGCGTTTGCTTGAGTATTGTTTTGACAACTACCAGATGTTCAATGTCGTTGATAATGATGCGGACTATGATATAGAAGGTGTATTAAACACAACGAATTTCACCGTAAAAGCGCCATACTTTAAGATTGACGATCAGGCGATGATAGTCTTGCCAAAGACCGCAAGTTTCCGGGATGCGAAGTCGGATATAATGCCGGTTAGTAACGAGGAGAACGTAGTAGGAAGAATTGATTATTATTACGGGGAGCGGAGAGTGGGATATGCGAATATCCTTTATACGGGCGCCGAGGTTGAAGAGTATAGCTTTAGAGATTATAAGGAAGCAAAGACAAAGAAAGATGTGGTACTGCTTGTACTTAATGTCAAAGTAATCATACTTATAATCGGGGTACTTTTGTTCCTTGCTTTTATAATTTATCTAATAATATATCTTAAGAAGAATATCAATGTTATAAGATATGAGATGGCAGCAAAAAGAGACCGTAAGCAAAAAGCTAATCAGTTTAGAGGAATCGGAGAGAAGAAAAAAAGACGTCATAGATTTAAGCATTAGGGGAACCCAAAATGTGTCGTAAAAGTGAAAAAATGGCGAAAAAAGACATGAAAAACGACAGGGTTTGTGAAATAGGACATAAATGGCAGACAAAGTAAAATCAAAAAGACAGGATATTAAAAAATATCCTGTCTTTTTATAACGGCCGGACAAGCGGAAATCGACATAAAGTTATCTGAAAACTTACATTAAACTCTCTAAAAGTACACGCAATGTCTGTTCTTGTCTCGTGTAAAACAAAATTCCGTCTGCAGTTTCTATAACGGTCTCGTACTTATCCTTCAGTGTAATACACTTTAAAATGAGGGTCATAAGATACGAGGTATCTTCCGGTCTGCAATGAAGAAGAACCGGAACGCAATCATTAAGGCCGGACAAAGATGCGTTGCTTCTTTTCAAGAAGAATGACAGATCCTTTTCTTCTTCCAATTGTTCTTCGGTCTTATTGATTATAAGGTAACCATGTTCATCCTTTGGAAGCATCATTGCCTTAATTGCTCGTTGTACCTGTTTGGTTAAGGCATCGGATGCAGGGTAAAGGGACTCGAAATACGACATGAAGTCGGATGCATTCTTAAACTGCTCATTGCGTCCCTTGGTTAAGACCTCGGTGACAAGTATTCTTTTGATTACGCTTTCGCACTCCTGGCGGGAGGGGTTCTTTCTCAGAACGCCCGGTGTAATATCATTCATTATTCCTCCAAAAGACATAGGTCTTTGTCTCATTTCATTATACCACCATAAAACGACAATTTCAACGACAAATATGCGTATTTACGACATTCACGGGCAGATGAAAACAGCCGCCTTTTAATATAAAAAACATTACACAAGGAAGGTATTTTGTGGTAGAATAAAAGCACCGAAATCATGTGAATGGAGCGGAAAAATGGAAAATCTCGACAGTACCAGAATAAAGATAAAAGAAGAGATGAAAAAGCACAGCGGAGTCATGAAGACAGCCGATCTGTATGACGACTGCGGACTTACGTATTATCTTTTGGATCAGCTTGTCAAAAGTGAATTCTTAACAAGAATCAAGAATGGATACTATACCATTAAAGACGAGGATCATTCCGAAGAGGAGATAATAGCAGCGCTCTTCCCTGATGGTGTACTATGTATGCAGAGTGCGCTTTATGCTTACGGATACCTTAAAGAGAAGCCGTTTTGCTGGCATATCGCCATAGACAAGAATACATCCAAGTCGAGATTCATGATGGATTATCCTGTCGTTGTCCCATATTACACCGAGAAGGAAGTATTAAGAATGGGAACCACATCCATTACAATAAGCGGGCAGTCATTTAAGATATATGACAGAGATCGTCTTATGGCAGACATTATCAAATACGAGAAGAAGCTTGACCGAGAAGAACTTAAGTCGGCGCTTGCAAATTATATTGTAGATGATAAGAAGAATGTGGAGAATCTCATTAAATACGCAAAAGAGCGTAAGGTTCTAAGGAAGTGCGAGACCATGTTGGGAGTGTGGCTGTAATGACGAAGGTAAGCACCAGGCTTATATTGAAAAAGAGCCGCGACCTTAAGATCCCGTACCGGAATCTGTTGCAGGGAGTAGCAAGGGAGCAGGTAGTCGAGCGGTTGTTTGCGCTTCCGGAGAATTATAAAGTGGCCCTTATGAAGACGGGGGAGTATGGAATCGACAGCTACAGAACATCCAATACCAAGGATGTGTACGTGCGCGTCAAAGAAAAGGGCGTAGACGGAATGTATCTGACCGCCATGATCGCTATGCTTGTTGAGGATGGCGAAGAGAAAGCAGTTATAGAGGAATTCGAAGACGGTGCCAAGGTAAGGTTAAGCATTCCCTTTGATAAGGTGACGATTCCGGTGAATCTATATCTTTTCCCGTTAAAAGACGAGAAGAATGACTTAGAGGACATAACCTTCCGCCTTTCTTATGAGAACGACAGAGTTCTTAATATAACAGCACTTTATCCTGAGAAAGAAATAGCAAATTACTTTGCGATACTTTATGACAAGCAGGAATTCCTGTCGGATATGTCGATACTTTATAACTTATATAGTTATGGAACCAAGAGAACCTTTTCCGGAAGAAAGCTTATGGTATCGATAAATGACGAACTGGTGAACCGCGGACTGATACTTACGGAGGAACGTTATCATAATATGAAAAGCGCCCTGGCAAGTAAGTCGTCAAAGACAAAGTATCGAGCTTTTCTGTCGCTCGGAAAGAGAAAAGAGCCGATATACGAAGAGATAATTAAGGTAATTGACGAGGTATTCGATCCGGTAATCGATACTCTTCTAAAAGACGAAATATTCTTTGGCGAATATATGCCGGAGCTTAAGAGATATCTATAGAAAGAATAGGAACTGTAAAATGGGTAAGTTATATTGCCTTATGGGTAAAAGTGCCACAGGCAAGGACACGATATATAAGAAGTTACTTGAAAAAGCACCACAACTTAGAACCATAACACCTTATACGACAAGGCCGAAAAGAAGCGGCGAGCAGGATGGGATAGAGTATTATTTTACAGACGAAGCCGGACTTAATAAGCTTAAGGAAGCGGGTAAAGTCATAGAGTGCAGGACATATAATACAGTGTTTGGACCATGGCATTTCTTTACGGTGGATGACGGACAGATAGATCTTAACGATAGCAGTTATCTTGTTATAATAACGCCGGAGGCATGCGTCAAATTCCTGGATTACTTTGGAGAAGACAACGTAGTGCCTATATATATAACACTTCCCGACGGAGAGCTTTTATCAAGAGCGCTTAACAGGGAGAACAGTCAGGAGACGCCGCATTACGATGAGCTTTGCAGGAGATTCCTGGCGGATCTTAAAGATTTTAGCGAGGAGAATCTGCGGGAAGCGCATATAGATAAGCGATTTACCAATTGGAATGCGGACGAAACCGTGGAAGAGATAATTAACTATATTAACACTATAGAATAGCGGACAGAAGCCATATGGAAAGAAGGTGTAGGCATGGATGACAATATGAAGATACAGAAGCTTTTTAATGCGCAGCCTGTGCAGGGTCAGGAGAAAACGGAGAAGGCAGACGGCACATTTAAGTTCACGCTTGCAAGCCAGATAGGCGAGGCGGATCTTCAGGAGAAGGTCAACACTATGCTTAACGACATTACGACCCAGGGCGAGCTTCTTGCCAAGCACATGGACATCCGTGATATGAAGCGTTACAGAGGACTTATCAAGGACTTTCTTAATGAGGTTGTATACCGCTCACATAAGTTTTCCAGAGAGAATTTCCTTGACAGGCGCGGTCGTCACAGAGTCTATGGAATCGTGCGGCTTATAGATGCGAATCTTGACGCGCTTGCGGGAGAATTACTCAAAGATGAGAAGAACCATATTGAGATACTTGCCAAGATAGGCGAGATATCAGGGCTTTTACTCGATATATTGACATAAGGATAGAAAATGGCAGATTTTAACAGTATTGAAAACCAGGAAATGGCGATACAACTACTCAAGAATGCATTGAAATCCCATAAGATTTCTCATGCTTATATGATAACCGGTGAGGCCAGATCGGGTAAAAGCGCTTTGGCGGATGCATTTGCCAAGAGCCTGCTTTGTGAGAGCGGTACCGGCAGTGCCTGTAATAATTGTAAGTCCTGTCATCAGGCAGAGACGCATAACCACCCGGATATCATATACATAACGCCGGAGAAGCCGGGGTATATAGCGGTAGACGATATACGAGACAAGATCAATGCCTCGATAACGATTAAACCATATCAGGGAAAGTACAAGGTATATATTATTCCTCATTCGGAATGGATGAGCGAGGGCGCACAGAATGCCCTGCTTAAGACGATGGAGGAGCCGCCGGAGTATGCGGTGATACTTCTTCTTACGGATAACGAAGAGCATTTTCTTCCCACAATAATGTCGCGAGTGGTTACGATACCCCTTGTGCCGGTAGCCTATGAGAAGAAGATAGAAGACATAGATTTCATAGAATTAAAGGAAAAGATATTGCCGTACATTACGGCAGAGCGAGATACCGAGCTTATTGCAGTCGAAGGGATAATTGCGGAGGTTGCAAAGGACAAGGTATTAAGCCTTAAAGCGTTGGAGATAATCCTTTTATACTACAGAGATGTGCTTATATATAAGTCAACCGGCGATGAGGGACCGGTGCTTCTTAAAAAAGAGCTTTATGACATAAGAAAGAAAGCGGATCGCGTAAGTTACGAAGGAATTAATAATATAATTAAAGAAATAGAGATTTCAAGACGGCGCATAGAGATGTCGGTTAAGGCAGAGTATGTGCTTGATGATCTTTTTATTAAGATTAAGGAGAATGATAAATGATAAAAGTGGTAGGAGTACGTTTCCGAGAGGCGGGCAAGGTATATTATTTCAATCCGGAAGGGTTTGAGCTTAAATTATACGATCACGTAATTGTAGAGACAATCCGTGGTGTAGAGTACGGAACGGTAGTTATAGCTGAGAAGGAGATAAGCGAAGAAGATATTGTAAGTCCGTTAAAGCCGATCATAAGAAAGGCTACGGAAGAAGATGAGGAGCAGTTAAAAGCGAATCATGAGAAGGAGAAAGAAGCAAAGAAGGTATGTCTCGAGAAGATAGCAAAGCATAATCTCGATATGAAGCTTGTTGATGCGGAATACACATTTGACAACAATAAGCTTCTTTTCTACTTTACTGCGGACGGAAGAATAGATTTTAGAGATCTGGTAAAGGATCTGGCAGCAGTATTCAGAACCAGAATTGAATTAAGACAGATAGGAGTAAGAGACGAGACCAAGGTACTCGGTGGTCTTGGAATCTGCGGACGAGAGCTTTGTTGCAAGACTTTCTTGCCGGAGTTCGCACCTGTATCAATTAAGATGGCAAAAGAGCAATCCCTTTCTCTTAATCCGACAAAGATATCAGGTACCTGCGGCAGACTTATGTGCTGTCTTAAAAATGAGGCAGAGACATACGAGTACTTAAACAGCCATCTTCCTTCAGTGGGCGAGTTCGTAACCGCACATGACGGAACAAGAGGAGAGGTTGAGTCCGTAAATGTTCTTCGTCAGAAGGTAAAGCTTCTTGTTGAAAAAGGCGATGATAAGGAACTTGTGGAATACCCGGTATCGGAGCTTAAGTTCAAGCCAAAGCGCCATAAGGTATCGGTTACCGCAGAAGAGATTAAGGAACTTGCGTCGCTTGAAGACAAGGAAGGAAGCTCCAAGCTTCAGTAATATAAAGGAAGAGCATGAAAGTAGAGATTAAAGAGAGCGAAAGAGTCGACGATCTTGAGAGATGTGGATATAGAATAATCCAGAATCCCAAGAGCTTTTGCTTCGGTATGGATGCTGTGCTTCTGTCTTCGTTTGCCCGGGTAAATGAGGGAGAAAAGGCGATTGATCTTGGAACCGGTAACGGAATAATACCGATTTTGCTTAGAGGAAAGACAGACGGCCGTGATTTTACCGGACTTGAGATTCAGGAACAAAGCGCAGACCTTGCTAAAAGGTCCGTTAAGCTTAATGACCTTGAAGAAGACATTCATATAGTAATGGGAGATATTGTTGATGCTGCCGCGCTTTTTGGAGCATCAACTTTTGATGTGGTAACAACCAATCCCCCGTATATGATAGGAATGCACGGAATCAAGAATCCGGATGACGCTAAAGCTATAGCGCGACACGAGATTAAGTGTACATTTGACGATATCGCAAGAGAGAGCTCGAAGCTTCTTAAGGAAAAAGGCCGGTTCTACCTTGTGCATAGACCGTTCAGACTTCCGGAGCTTTTTGAGACGATGAAGAAATACCATATAGAGCCAAAGCGAATGAAAATGGTCTATCCATACGTGGATAAGGAGCCGAATATGGTACTTATAGAGGGGATAAAAGGCGGCAGAGCACGACTTACCGTGGAGAAACCCCTTATAGTATACGAAAGACAAGGCGTATATACGCAGGAGATCTACGATATATACGGGTATTGATAAAGGAGAGCAATATGGCAGGCACGCTTTATCTGTGTGCGACACCGATCGGCAATCTTGAAGACATCACATTAAGAGTCTTACGAATCTTAAAAGAAGTCGATTTGATAGCCGCGGAGGACACAAGGAATTCCATCAAGCTTCTTAACCATTTTGAGATTAAGACGCCGATGACAAGTTATCATGAATTTAATAAGATAGATAAAGCGTACGAGCTTGTTAATATCCTTAAGGCAGGTAAGGATATTGCGCTTATAACGGATGCGGGCATGCCGGGAATATCGGATCCCGGAGAAGAGCTCGTAAGAATCTGTTATGAGGAAGGCGTACCCGTAACCATTCTTCCGGGAGCATCAGCCGTAGTATCGGCTCTTGCACTATCCGGACAGAAAACGAGACGCTTTGCATTTGAGGCGTTTCTGCCAAAGGATAAGAAAGAAAAGAAGCGGGTTCTCGAGGAACTTAAAGAAGAGACGAGAACTATAATTATATATGAAGCCCCGCATCATCTGTTGAAGACGTTGCAGGAATTGTATGACACACTGGGGCGTAGAGGTATATCAGTAGTAAAAGAACTTACCAAGTTACATGAAAATGTTAATCGTACGACGCTGGAAGAGGCGATTAATTACTATTCCGAGAATGAGCCAAAGGGCGAGTATGTACTTGTAATAGAGGGTAAGAGCAAGGAAGAGTGCGAGAACGAGGTAAAAGCACAATACGAAAGTCTTACTATCGAAGAACACGTGAAGAAGTATACCGATACCGGAATGGATAAGAAAGAAGCCATGAAGGTAGTGGCAAAAGAACGTGGTCTTTCGAAGCGTGACGTGTATAATGCGCTTATTTAATTACGAGGAAAGGTTACAGAGGAATTATGAAAGAGCAGTATGTAGATACCAACCTTACCGAAGAAAGCGTAGAGGAAATCAAGAAACTTTTTTCGGAGAGAAGATATACCGAATTAAAGAAGCATTTAAACGAAATGAATGAAGCCGATATTGCGGCGCTTTTTGAAGGAATGGAAGAGGAGCATATACCGATACTGTTCCGTCTTTTAGCGAAAGAAGAAGCAGCGGAAGTATTTGCCAGAATGGAGCATGAGCATCAGATGGTCCTTATCAATGCCTTAACCGATAAGGAGTTGGGGATCGTCATTGACGACTTGTTCCTTGATGATACGGTCGATATTATCGAAGAGATGCCGGCCAATGTTGTAGCGAGAATCTTAAGGAATACCGATGCGAAGACAAGAAGCCAGATCAACGAACTTCTTAAGTATCCGGATGATTCCGCCGGATCGATCATGACGGTGGAGTATATTAATATCAAACCGAACATGACGATAAAGGAGGCAATTACCAGAATCCGGGAAAAAGCTCCCGATTCGGAGACGATATATACCTGTTACGTAACAGACAGCAGAACGCTTATCGGCGTATGTACGATTAAAGACCTGCTTCTTGCAAAAGATGACCAGTATATATCGGACATTATGGAGACCAACGTCATCACGGTTAATACCCTTGATGATAAGGAAGACGTTGCGAAGATGTTTAATAAGTACGATTTCCTCGCACTTCCGGTAGTAGATAAAGAGAATCGTCTTGTAGGTATTGTAACGGTCGACGATGCTATCGATGTCTTGCAGGATGAGAACACGGAAGATATTACAAAGATGGCAGCTATCTATGATGCTTCCAATACTTATTTTAAGACTTCGATCTTTAAGCATGCCAAGAACAGAATAGTATGGTTACTTGTACTCATGCTTTCTTCAACGATAACGGGAATTATAATCACTAAGTATGAAAGCGCATTTGCGGCAGTACCGCTTCTGGTATCATTTATACCGATGTTGATGGATACCGGCGGTAACTGCGGATCGCAGGCATCGACCCTTATAATTCGTGGTATCGCACTTGATGAGATTGTCTTTAAAGATATATTCAAGGTAATCTTTAAAGAGTTCGGAGTATCAATTATAGTAGGTATTATTCTTTCAATAGTAAATGGATTAAGAATTTACATATTCTACCATAATTTGAGCATAGCGATAGTAGTTGCGGGCTCACTTATATGCACGATAATGCTGGCAAAGTTTATCGGCGGAGTTTTGCCGCTTATTGCAAAGAAGCTTCGACTTGACCCGGCACTTATGGCGGCACCGTTAATTACAACAGTTGTCGATACCTGTTCTATACTGGTTTACTTTAGAATAGCAACCGCATTTTTCCACATAACATTGTAAAATAAAAGATATAGATTTATGAGACCGCGAGTAATCGCGGTCTTGTTGTATTTGGATAATTACGCTATAGTAGAATTATAGAAAAAACCAAATAGAAGGAGAGACATATGATATTCAGTGTTTTAATGGTAGTTGTCACTTTGTTTTACCTTGTCGTATTGGAACTGTCAAAGAATACGATAGTAGGGTGGATAATTGCCTGCGTATTATGTGCAGCAGCAATTATCGGACGACACGAGCTTGTCAGACACGGTGTTTACGCAAAGCGATACGGATTTGCCTTGTGGGCAGGCTTTCTTGTTCTAATAGTCGTAAATTATATTGTTACCGCACCACCTTTAAAGAGGCTTCCTGCAGTAGACAATAAGAATCCGGAAATAACGGAAGTGATTCAAATTACGCAGGGAGAGTTAACCGGTGTATATAACGAAGACAAGACGGTTCGCGTATACGCCGGAATCCCATATGCAGAAGCGCCGGTCGGAGAGTTGCGCTTCAAGGAACCACAGAAGCATAGCGGATGGGAAGGCGTTAAAAAATGCGATAAGTTCGGACCCATGGCGATGCAGACAAGGACGGCACCTTTTATGGATTCGCTTATGCATATGAAGAAGCAATAGAAACGGGCAACAAAATGCGAGAAGAATTCAACGTAACTTCATCGGCAGCTCTTAGAGATATTCCGGCAGAGAAATTGCTTAAGACCAAAACAACACATTCATCGATGACTGTTGATGGGTATGCCATAGCGGAAATGCCATATATTACATATGAAAAGGGAATGAATCACGAGAAAGCGCTTTTAAACGGGTATAACGCAAAAGAAGCAGACGTATTCATGATGGCTTATGAAGCAACAGCAGATAATTATATCAAGCTATTGTCTGCGGCAGTAGGAGATTATGCAGAAAAGCTCGCGAAGGTGGTTCCTGTGGATACCCCACAGCGTGACCAGCACTTTGTTATAGATAAGCTCGGAGATGCAAAGGGAGCCTTGAATACAGCGTATTCCGCATTGTGGTTCTCATATTCGCATTTTGTATGGAATAGATTCATGGTATCGCAGGGTCGTCCGACATATGAGTATTGCTTTACGAAGACCAATAAGTCACTTTCCAATTATCATGCGGGTGAGATGCCTTATCTATATGGCAATCTGTGGAGACACGGATTTTTATATGATGAAGAAGATTTTAAGCTTTCGGATATAATGCAACAGTATGTTGTGAATTTTGTTAAGACCGGCAATCCTAAAGGCACTGGACTTCCAAGTTGGGATCCTGTTGGTAACGGATTGTATAAAGTATTAAAGCTTGATACCAAGATTGAAATGATAGAAGACCCTAATATGGGCGCATATCTTGTTATTGATGAATATCAGAACGCACAGTAATATTAAAAGCTCCACATTTTAAGTGTGGAGCTTTTAATATGAACCTGCTACTTCTAGTGTCACTAATGCACCGTTAGAGCGCAGAGGGTCTGAGCCGAAGGCGAGACCGCAGGTTCAAACCTTAATCTATCTAACTATTCTTATGCCGGTTCTCCGTTTGTTACATTTATTACTTTATCAAACATATCAAGATATGTTTGATTCCAGTTATGCGTTATTACTATAATTGTCTTATCTTTTATATCCAATATTCTCTTTTCTATCTCCTCTGCAGTCTCCGGATCCAAGCCGCTTGTCGGTTCATCAAATATTATTACCGAAGCATTTGAACAAAAAGCTCTGGCCACTGAAATACGGCTCATTTCCCCACCGGAGATTTTATTACCGTAATCGCCTCCCGCTTGTTGAATTAATAGTTCATCCGGCAAAGCCGCTGCACGTGCTGCATTTCTTGCGGCTCCCTCGTCACCGTAAAAACTAATGTTTTCCAGCACAGTTCCCTCGAAAAGATATGGTTTTTGTGGTACATATAGTATATTTTTATATAATTCCGAAAGCGCAATATCCTTTATATTAGTATTTCCAATAGTTATACTACCTTTATTAACTCTTGCCGTTCTCATTAGTGCCTTTACTATTGTACTTTTACCCACTCCGGAGCTACCGATAATAGCATATTTTCCGCCTTTGGTAAATATATAACTAAAGTCACATAAAACTGCCTTATCACCATATCCTACCGTTACATTCGAAAATGATATATCTCCTAAAGAAAACCGTTCTTTGCCGTTTCCCGATGAAAAATCAACAATCTGTGCAACTTTATCGCGAACTCCTCGCGTAGAAAGCATCGACAACACACAATTTATAACTGTATTTAATGGAGAGAATATAAAATTAAGTAACTGCGTTGATGCTGTAAGCGCGCCAAACTTTAACTCGCCGATTGCCACAAAATATGCTGCTGCTGCCATGCATAACATTTGAGCAATCATATTGATTGTTGTTACTCCATAAGATACCTTTACCTGACAGACGTCCCTCTTTCGTCTACAATCTTCCAAAGCCTTATCCTCTATCATCAAACGGGAGATAAAAGCTTCCCACTTAGAATAATATGCTATTGTGTCGAATCCACCGATATATTCTTTTTCAGCCTGAACGCAACGTGAATTTTGAAGAGAAAAAGCGTCTTTTCTTTTAGTCAGGGCTTTTCTAAAGAAACGTGAAGCTAATTGAGGGAAAACACATAACAACGTGAATATTATAACCAACTTAACACTTATAAAGTTCAATGCAATTACACAAAAAACCGTTTGAATCGTTAAATTGATTCCACGTAGCAATGAATCAAAGCAATCTCTTTCCAATAACTCCATATCGCCCTGAAGAAGATTAATGTAAAAGGAATCAGCCTTTTCGTGCATTGAAGCTACTCCCTTTTTAGATATTGCCTTATATATATCTTCTTTAATGGCACATAGACACTTACCTGTCAGCTTTTTGCGAAAACGCATTTCAAAAACCGAAAAAAAGTAGATTACAATAAGACATCCTACGCTTTGCATTGATGAATATAGTAATACTTTTAACTCGCCATCAACTGCAGCATTTGTCATTTGTCCCATTGATACGGCTAATGCTGCATCAAACAATGCGTGTCCTATTGCCATAATGACTTCTGCAAAGAACAATACTTTATTCTTAACCAAGTAGCTATACATATCTTTCTCCTAATCCAATTCTATTTCATGTATATTCCATAATGCACCCCGTGTATCCGGTTTCAAATTATGAACTCGCTTAGATACCAACTGTAATTCGTGCTTACTATATATAGGAATAACAGGTAAAGACCTTGCACACTCCATCGCAAATTCGCGAATAAGTGCTTGGCTATTTTGTAAATATAGACTTTTTTCAATTTCTATTAGCCGCTTATAATGTACCGATTTTATAAACAATTCCGAATTGCAATATAATAGTTGATTCGATATCGGAAGAATAGTATGCATCATATTCTCAATATATACATCTGCTCCTTTTGCAAATGCTTCTCTTCGCGAAGCGCTTGGCATTATAACCACATCCGTTTTAGCTTTTAAGTCCTCACTCAATAACTCCGCAAGCTTTATATGCTCGCTTGAATTATATAAAACTCCAATAACTATTCTTTCAGGCATACTTTCTTTTAATCCCATATCCAAGTATAAAGTCCTGCAATTATACTTTTCTGCTATTATCGGTGGATAAAAACTCCAAGTAGCCTCTGCATAATCTTTAAACATGGTATACACCAGTAACCCTCTTTTAATAGCTTGACTGACAGACATTCTCATATTCAAATCCATAAACATAGGCGACTTTGGATTTATCTTTAATACCGTTGTAATAGGTTGCGGTAAAGAAAACAAATAATAATTCTCAAATAATGAAGCAGAAATATTCTTCAGGTCTTCCGGCTCAATTATTGTAAGTGTTAATTCTTTTTCCTCAAGAAGGTGAATTTGTTCCTCTTTTGTTCCTCCATACAAATTTAATTTCCTAATTCGAGGCGTTCCTAAGCAAAAGCCATCATTACGTTCAAAATAAGCATAATTTTCGCCATAGTTCTTCAGAATATATGCCCCAGACCCAATATATCTATTATCCTCTATTCCCATCGTATGACGCGGAATAAGCGGATGAACCAGCAAATTTTTGATATATAAATTCTGTGCAACATGATTAATCCTAAATATACGGTTATCTACAATCTCAATCCCCTTAAGTTCATTATTGCCATTATAGTATTCTTCCGCGCCTATTATTTCAGATACTATCCCATTAGGAATTCTTCCCGTTTTTTTATTCGGAAAATACAATTTAAACGACTCTATAAAATCCTCTGCACTGATAGGCATTCCGTCATGCCATAGAAGGTTCTTTAATTTAACTTCTAAGCATCCGTCCTTTTCCAATACATACTCAGCCAGACGATTCCTTAGATTTAACGATTCGTCATACATACATATTCCTTGATATAAAGCCGCCATGCCCCATAGATCAAATTGACTTTTGTATTTTAACGGGCTAAATCCGCATTCATACATATCTGGCATATAAATATTTATTTCAGACATAAATTACAAAGCACCTCCATATTGTACGGGCTAATATCACTATTTGAATTACGATTTGGATAAACTTCCTCAATATAAAAATAGCGTTTACTATTGCTAATTAATGCAAAGAAGCTTGCATTATCATATTGCGTCCCCAATCGACAATACCTTGGCTTAATGTCCATATCAGTATAAACATAAAACTCAGGAGGAACTCTTTTTTGTGCAGCCCATCGGAACAACTCTATCGCATCATTCTTTATTCTTCTCAGTTTTTCTATTTCGGAATTATCTATTCTTATTCTCTCACGACTTATCAGCAAATTATTGATTATAATCCTTGGCTGATAATCCAAATCCAGTTCAAGTCTACTTTTGGCAAATCCGCCTAAAGGGCTTCGTAAATAATCCAAATTGGTCAAGTATGAAAAAAGACGGTATATTTTTGATTTTGATGGAGACAATGTTGATGCACAATTTATTTCTATTTTCTTACCATCTCGTGTATATAAGCCTATTTCACCTTCTTTATTCTCTATAAAAATATCCTCTAATGTATAGATTTGTTCTGATTTATCTATTGTGGCTTGATCAATATCATATAATATCAATCTCGCTTTACAATAATTGTTATCATAAGAAAGATTGTCCTTTTCCCCATTCATCTCTATATTAACTTGCACACTATTTTCATCGTTAATTTCCTTATAAATGATATCTCTGTATTCCGGGAAAAACCTTCCATATCTGCCGAGGAATCTTCCTACCGTCATGCTAATCATTTCTGGTATAATGCATTTAGTTTCCGCATCATACTGAAAAATTGCCTCTACATCATCTTTTCCTCTCGCAGTCGCCTCTGTTATTATTTCACTAAAGTCCGAGACACAAAACTTTAGTATTCTTTTATCCTGATTATTAATTACGCCAGTTTTTATTATATCACAAAACACCTTA
>JAILJL010000100.1 GCA_024694785.1 Lachnospiraceae bacterium | reverse complement strand
TTCTGTGACGGATACCACGATAGCATCCGATTTCCTGTAATCTCTTAATGTTAAGAGCTGTCTCACGGCGAAGATCTCCTTCTACAGTGAAGTCTTCATCAATAACAGCACTAATCTTCTTAACATCATCATCTGTTAAATGCTTGCATCTAACGTCAATATCAACGCCAGCCTTCTCGAGGATCTTTGTTGCGCTTACGCGTCCAATACCATAAATATAAGTTAAGCCGATCTCTACGCGCTTATCTCTTGGTAAATCTACACCTGCAATACGAGCCATGTGTATTTACACCTCCACATTAATCTAAAAATCATTGTAAATGCGATACACTTCCTACTTACAGCTCCGGTTGCCCGGCCTGAAATGTGTGTAAGTCAAAGTTACCGCTAACGAATATTTGCCTATAAAAGCTCTCGGTATTAAGCTTATCTAGGCCGGCATTCATGCCGTCTATTATGAACCGATTGCATAGATACTTACAATCGGCAGCCGCACATAATAAAACTGCATAATCAGACCTGTTAATCTTAGGTTGCACGAAGTGGAACCTTAGATTAACCCTGTCTCTGCTTATGCTTAGGATTCTCGCAGATAATTCTGATAGAACCTTTTCTCTTGATAACTTTGCACTTTTCGCAAATTGGTTTTACTGAAGATCTTACTTTCATTTAAGTAGTGCCTCCTTTCCAAAAATCTTGCTATTGGGTAAAACGCATAAAAAGACGCACTTCTACCCTTTCCCTAAAAGCGTCCGTCTATCATTATAACAAAATTCATAGACTCATGCAACACTTTTTTTATTTATCTCTCCAAACAATTCGTCCCTTGGTCAAATCGTATGGGGAAAGCTCTAATGTAACCGTATCGCCCGGCAATATACGAATGAAGTTCATTCTTAACTTACCGCTTATATGGGCGATAACCTGATGTCCGTTCTCAAGCTCTACCTGAAACATTGCGTTAGGAAGCTTTTCTATAACTTTTCCTTCTACTTCGATAATGTCTGTTTTGGACATATACACACTCCTTTAATTCCTTATCTATATGTAATCCGATTATTTAATTGGACACAATCTATCATACAAACCTTCTGCAATCTCTTCCTCGGTTAGCGTAAGTATCTCAGGTCTTCCAGTCGTTATAAGAATCGTATTCTCATAATGAGAAGATAATGAGCCGTCCGCACTTACTACCGACCAGCCATCGCCGTATGTATCGAACTCGACTTCCCATGTTCCCGCATTAATCATCGGTTCAATGGCAAGTGTCATTCCGGCTCTAAGCTTAGGTCCGCGAAGAAGCTGTCTAAAATTCGGAATCTGCGGATCCTCATGCATATTGGTTCCGATTCCGTGACCTACAAGGTCACGAACAACTCCATATCCGAAGCTTTCCGCATAATCCCCGATTGCAGCCGATATCTCAAATAAATGATGTCCTTCGGATGCAACTTTCAGTCCTTCAAAAAAACTCTGTCTTGTTCTTTCTATAAGAAGCCTTGCTTCCTCCGTTATGTTACCTACTCCGTGTGTACGAGCCGCATCCGACTGGTAACCTTTGTGGATAACGCCTATATCAAGGCTTACGATATCGCCGTCCTTAATTATTCTGTCTTTGGTCGGGATGCCGTGCACGACTTCTTCATTGATCGATACACACACCGAACCCGGATAACCATTATAACCCTTAAAAGACGGAAGACAATTATAACTTCTTATCATCTCATCGGCGAGCTTATCAACTTCCCAGGTTGACATACCCGGCTTAAGTGCGTGTCCCAATTCCTGGTGAACCTTGGCAAGAATTACACCGGCTTCTTTCATCAGCTCAATTTCACGTTCTGATTTAATAGTTATAGCCATTAATTTACTCCTATTCTTGCTAATATATCATTCAATACCTCAGAAGGCGACTTGGTTCCATCAAATGAAACAAGGATTCCTTCCTTAGTGTAATAATCGATAAGCGGTGCTGTCTGCTCATGATATACCTTCAAGCGGTTAAGCACGGTCTCAGGCTTATCATCTTCACGGAGCACTAACTTGCTTCCGCACTTATCGCAAATGCCTTCAACCTTCGGAGGCATATTCTCGATATGATAGGTCATTCCACATTCAAGACATGCTCTTCTTCCCGCCATACGCTTAACAATTACATCGTCAGCTACTTCAAGATCAATCGCATAATCCATCTTAAGGGACTTATCGGCAAGCGCTTTTGTAAGAGCCTCTGCCTGAGGAATGGTACGCGGGAAACCATCCAGGATAAAACCTCTCTCGCAGTCAGCCTGCGCAATGCGGTCAACTACAAGATCGCATACGAGTTCATCCGGAACAAGCTGTCCCTTGTCCATATACTCCTTTGCTTTAACACCGAGCGATGTTCCGTTCTTAATATTGCTTCTAAAGATATCTCCCGTTGAGATGTGCGGAATAGAGAACTTCTCGGACAATACTTTGGCCTGAGAACCTTTTCCGGCACCCGGAGCGCCTAACATAATAAGTTTCATGACCTGCCTCCATATACAAATAGTGAAAAACAGCGGTAGCTCGAATACCAAAATGGTGTTCGAGCCGCTACTGTTATATGAATTCAATTAGTTCTTTAAAAAGCCCTTATAGTTACGTGTTCTCATCTGAGACTCAATCTGATTAAGTGTCTCGATAACAACTCCGACGATAATGATGAGAGATGTTCCACCGAATGAAACGCTCGCATTGAAAATACCGTTGAAGAAGATCGGGATTACAGATACAATTATAAGACCTACGGCTCCGATGAAGATAACATACTTCAATACATCGGAAAGGTACTCGCTGGTTGGTGTACCAGGTCTGATACCCGGGATGAAGCCGCCGCTCTTCTTTAAGTTATTTGCTACTTCTAATGGATTAAATGTAATCTGTGTATAGAAGTAAGCAAAAGCAACTATAAGTACAATGTAGAGGAGTAATCCCCATGTGTACTTAGGCTGGCTTATCTTGCACCAGTTATGCTCTGACAATCCTCTAAGTACATCATACCAGAACCCTGTTCCTTCAGACTTGCCTACAAGTGATGCAATAACAACAGGTGTAGTCATAAGTGACTGCGCAAAGATAACCGGGATAACACCGGCGGTGTTAACCTTAAGCGGAATCGTTGATGATGCCGCAGATGCAAACTGTGCCTGACCTGCCATCTTTCTACTCTGCTGTACAGGGATTACTCTCTGTGCATCCTGTAAAAGAATAACAAGTACAACTGTTGCAAGGATTACTGCAAGAATAACTGCAATTGCGAGAATCGCATTACCGATATTCTTGCCTTCAACGAACTTTGTGTTAAGGCTCATGATATCACTCGGAATTCTTGAGATAATATTAATAACAAGGACTACCGAGATACCATTACCTACGCCGTGCTCAGTGATTCTCTCACCAATCCACATAAGTACTGCAGAACCGGCTGTAAGTCCGATGATAATCGTTGCATATACAAATGCGCTATCCGATGTTAAATAACCTGATCTTGAGAAACCGATTGTCATTGCAACAGACTCGATAACTGCAAGTGCAACGGTTACGTAACGTGTAATAGACGCAAGCTTCTTTCTTCCATCTTCACCATCCTGCTGCAACTCACCAAGTGCAGGTATTGCAATGGTAAGAAGCTGAATAATAATGGATGATGTGATGTATGGTGTGAT
>JAILJL010000008.1 GCA_024694785.1 Lachnospiraceae bacterium | reverse complement strand
AATGGAAGGCATCCTTGTAAAGGTTACGACAGCTCTGGTTGTAGTATTTTTGTTTGTTTCATTATTACTCAACATCCCGGCTCTTTCATTATAATTATTATGCTTTTTAAGGCTGTCGATTATTCGGCAGCCTGTTTTATTTTAAGGAGACAACATGGCTAAGAGTCTTGAAGAAAGAAAGAAAATATTGCTTGAACTTATGCAGGACGACATGTATGTCCCTATGCGTGAGAAAGAACTTGCAATTATAATGCAGCTTCCTAAGGAGCGAAGATCTGAGCTTACGGAAGCTTTGGATGCGCTGCTTTTCGAATCGAAGATTGAATGCTCGAAAAGGGGCAAGTATTCGATTGTGCAGGACAAGACAGTTACAGGTACCTACATAGGAACCAGAAACGGTTATGGTTTCGTGTCGCTTCCTGACAGAGATGAAGATATCTTTATTCCGGAGAAGGATACGGGACATGCTATGCATGGTGATGAGGTTAAGGTATTGCTTCTTGCGACTCCGCGGGGTAAGCGTCAGGAAGGCAAAGTAATAGAGATTATCAGCCATGCGAATAACGAGATTGTAGGATTCTTTGAGAAAAGTTCCTCATTCGGATTCGTGCTTCCCGATAATCAGCGTTTGAATGAAGATATATTTATCCCGGATAAAGCGATTAACGGCGCTAAGCATGGCGACAAGGTTATATGCCGTCTTACTTCTTATGGCGATGAGAAGAAGAAGCCGGAAGGTGAGATTGTCGAGATTCTGGGTTCATCGAAGGATGCGGGTGTAGACATTTTGTCTATCGCAAGAGCCTATGGAATGAAGGAAGAATTTCCGGAAGAAGTGGAAGACGAGCTTAAAGCTTTTGCTGATGAGGTGCCTGAGGAAGATAAGAAGGGCAGACTCGATCTTCGCGATGTTCAGATGGTTACTATAGATGGTGTTGATGCTAAGGATCTTGACGACGCAGTATCCGTTACATATGATGGCGAGAAGTATGAGCTTGGGGTGCATATTGCGGATGTATCCAATTATGTAAAGGAGAAGACTGCTCTTAATAAGGAAGGCTATAACAGGGCAACCTCCGTATATCTTGCAGATAGAGTAATACCGATGCTTCCGCGTAAGCTTTCAAACGGACTTTGTTCATTGAACGAGGGCGTTGACAGGCTTGCTTTAAGTTGTATTATGACAATTGATGCCAAAGGTATTATTACGGATCATAAGATTGTCGAGACGGTAATAAATGTCGACAGAAGAATGAGCTATCCGGATGTTAAGGCGATACTTACAGATGATGATGCGGTACTTAAGGAAAAGTACAAAGAACTTGTTCCGATGTTTTATGAGATGCGTGACCTGGCAGCACTTTTACGCGCAAACAGGAAAAAGCGCGGATCGATAGATTTTGATCTGCCTGAGACCAAGGTTGTGCTGGATTCAAAGGGGCATACAATCGATATAGTTCCTTATGAGCGGGATGTCGCAACGAATATGATAGAAGACTTCATGCTTGCAGCCAATGAAACGGTTGCGGAGGAGTATTATTTCAGAGAGTTGCCGTTTCTATACAGAAGCCATGAAAAGCCGGATGCGGATAAGATGGAAGAGCTGACGAGCTTAATCGGGAATCTGGGTTATTCGCTTAAGGGCAAGCACGGTGAAGTGCATCCTAAAGAGATGCAGAAATTGCTTGCCAAGATTGAGGGAGAGCCTGAAGCCGGCCTTATTATGAGGCTGTCGCTTCGCTCGATGCAGCAGGCAAGATATACAGCGGAGAATTTAGGCCACTACGGACTTGCGGCTAAGTATTATTGCCACTTTACATCACCTATCCGCCGTTATCCGGATCTGCAGATCCACAGGATTATTAAAGAGAACCTTCACGGCAAGCTTAATGAGAAGAGAATCGCTCATTACAGGGAAATGATGGATGAGGTCGGAAGCCACTGCTCGGCAAGAGAGCGAAGAGCTGATGAGGTGGAGCGTGAGACCATTAAGCTTAAGAAGATAGAATATATGCAGGATCATTTCAATGAAGTATTTACCGGTGTCGTATCCGGTGTTACGGATTACGGTATCTACGTTGAACTTCCGAATACCGTTGAGGGAATGGTGCGCATGGTAGATATTCCGGGTGATTATTACGAATATATCGAAGAAGAATACGCAGTGGTGGGCAAGGATACAGGCAAGACCTACAAGCTCGGTATGGAAGTCAAGGTAATGCTAAAAGATATAGACAGGCTCGCACGTACACTCAATTTCGTATTTGCTTAAAGAGGAAGATTGATGAGTACAGACAATTACAAGCTTATAGCTAATAATAAAAAAGCATATCACGAGTACTTTATCGAAGATAAGTATGAAGCCGGTATAGAGCTTTTCGGAACCGAGGTTAAATCGGTTCGAATGGGGCAGTGCTCTATCAAGGAGGCTTTTCTTCGCATAGAGAAGGGTGAGATGTGGATATACGGTATGCACATTAACCCGTACGAGAAGGGCAATATCTTCAATAAAGACCCGCTTCGCCCGAAAAAGCTCCTACTTCATAAGATTGAGACAAGAAAACTGCTTGCTAAAAGTACTGAAGCGGGATATACACTTGTGCCGTTACAGGTATATCTTAAGGGTTCACTTGTGAAGGTGGAGGTAGCGCTTGCAAGGGGTAAGAAATTATATGATAAGCGTGCTGATATAGCAGCTAAGGATGCAAAGCGCGAGATTCAAAGAGAGTTTAAGGCAAGGAACTTTTAAACTACAAGTTTAATCGGAAAGTCTTGAAAATACTGAACTTTTTAATTATAATAGGTTTACTTAAGGGAGCAATCCCTTATCAATTAAATACTTGGGCTAGTACCGGTTTCGACGGGGATCATGAAGCTTAAGAAGCGAGTCGTATGGTAATGCGTTAAATGGCCAAATTAAAATTAAA
>JAILJL010000214.1 GCA_024694785.1 Lachnospiraceae bacterium | reverse complement strand
TGGCACACCGGAAGAGGTACTTGAATCAGGCAGAATCTGTATCGAGCAGGGACGGGATACCAGGTGTGGTTTCGTATTAACCTCAGGTTGCCAGATGCCGATCGGTACACCGGAAGCTAATATGCATGCGCTGGTTGACGCGGCGAGAATATACGGACGATAAGAATAAATGCAATTCCCGTTGTTATTGTGATATAATTAATGCTAATTTTATAAGAATCTACGGGAGGTAATTATGGCAAAGGTTTATTATACTTCATTTAAGGCGACGGAACACGAAAATTTGTTGCAGAAACTACATAGACTGATGAAGACTGCGGGCTTTGAAAGTATTGATTTTACGAATAAATACGCCGCAATTAAGATTCATTTCGGAGAACTTGGCAATCTTGCTTTTTTACGACCTAACTATGCAAAGGTTGTAGCTGATTATGTAAAAGCTCTCGGCGGCAAGCCATTTCTTACGGATTGTAATACACTTTACGTCGGAAGCAGAAAGAATGCGTTAGATCATTTGGAGACCGCATATCTTAACGGATTCTCACCATTGCAGACAGGATGTCACGTGTTAATCGCGGACGGATTAAAGGGAACGGATGAGACAATAGTCCCGATTAACTGTGAATATGTTAAAGAAGCGAAGATAGGACATGCGATTATGGATGCGGACGTATTCATATCGCTTACACATTTTAAAGGACACGAGATGACCGGATTCGGCGGAGCCATTAAGAATATCGGAATGGGTTCGGGCTCACGTGCAGGTAAGATGGAACAGCACTGTGATGGCAAGCCGACGGTTGATGTGCGCGATTGTATCGGATGCGGTTCCTGTTATAGAATCTGCGCTCATGAAGCACCGGTTATAGAGAACGGAAAAGCCAGAATTGATCATGACAAGTGCGTAGGCTGCGGAAGATGCCTTGCGGTATGCCCGAAGGATGCAATCTCCGCGGAATATACCGATTCACTTAAGGTTCTGAATTTCAAGATGGCAGAGTATTCATATGCGGTATGCAAGGACAGACCCTGCTTCCATGTCTCTCTTATATGCGATGTATCGCCGAATTGCGATTGTCATTCAGAGAATGATATTCCTATTATCCCTGATGTAGGAATGCTTGCATCATTCGATCCGGTAGCTCTTGACCAGGCCTGTGCCGATCTTTGCAATAAGCAGCCGGCAATTGAGGGAAGTATGCTTGCGGATAATATGCACAAAGCAGGCGAGGGCTGTTGCCATGGACATGAGCATAATGAGTGCGGTCACGATGGCGGACATCATGATCACTTTAATATGGTGCATCCTGATACCGAGTGGGAGACCTGCCTTGATCATGCAGAGAAGATAGGGCTCGGTGAAAGAGCTTATGAACTTGTAACGATATAGCATTTAAGTTAATTAAAGTGATAAAGAGAGTTTGAGAGTAATGGACAGAAAAATATTAACTAACAGGTATTACCTCTATCTTACGGAATTCTTTGCGGGTATGTCGGTTATGGCGGTGGAACTTGGCGCAAGCAGGCTTCTTGCACCGTATTTCAGTTCATCGCAGATAGTATGGACTATAATAATCGGAACCATTATGATAGCGATGGCATTAGGTAACCTGTACGGTGGACGTTACGTAGATAAGAATCCAAAACCTGACATACTGTATAGAAGAATAATGGTTGCGGCTATATGGATAGCGCTTATTCCTGTTGTTGGGAAGTATCTTATAATATTCATATCCGGAGTATTTGTATTTACTGTAAGTCATGGATTCCTTGTGGTTGCCGCATTTGCGGCATGTATGATTGTGTTTGTATTTCCGCTGTTTTTATTGGGAACCGTAACGCCGTCATTGGTTAAATTTACGGTTGAAAGCCTTGATGATTCCGGAAGCATAGTCGGCAAGCTTAATGCTTTTAACACAATAGGAAGCATTATAGGTACTTTTGTACCGACATTCATAAGTATTCCGCTTGTCGGAACTAACATAACGTTTCTGGTATTCGCCGGAGTTCTTCTTTTGCTTTCGATAATTTATTTCGTAAGCAGCAGGAGGCCTGCAAGGGACAATAAAAAGGTTCCCATAAGTATACTTGTTTTTATAATTTGCTGTATATTGGGTAATAATAAGAGCTTTGCCTTCTGGCAGACTGATTTAATCTATGAGGGTGAATCCATATATAATTATCTGCAGGTATATGAAGACGATAGCAAAGT
>JAILJL010000096.1 GCA_024694785.1 Lachnospiraceae bacterium | reverse complement strand
CAATGCAGGAGATGGAAGAGGCAGTTAAGAATGTAGATGAAGCAGCTAACCAGATTAACAATATCGTTGATATGATTAATGCTATATCTTCACAGACGAATCTTCTTTCATTAAATGCTTCAATTGAGGCAGCACGTGCCGGTGAAGCAGGACGCGGATTCGCGGTAGTTGCCACAGAGATAGGCGAACTTGCTAAGAATTCCTCTGATGCAACCAATCAGATCGTCGGCATTATTAATGATATGTTGTCAAGAGTTAAGCTTCTTTCCGAGAAGTCTGAGGCTAACTCCGAACTTATAAATAGCAGTGCAGAGTATGTTAATACAGCAGCTGCAACATTCCAGCAGATTACGGCTGAGCTTTCCGATGCTACTGATACACTTAATACAATCGCTAAGCAGATGGTTACCGTTAATGATGTTGCTATGAATATGGCTTCTATCTCGGAAGAGCAGTCAGCCGCAACTGAAGAGATTGCAACAGCTGTAGATAAGGTAACCGTTGCGGCAAAGGATGTTGCCGAGTCCAGCGACTCCGTATCAAATGCAGCCAAGTCTGTAGCGGAAGCAGTTGAAACTATCAATAATAACCTTGATAAATTCACTATCTAAGGTATAAAATTTGATAATACATTTCCATATTGTCAAAACTATGTTATTATAACAAAGGTTTATTTAAGGGCGCTTTTTACATCTTGTAAAAAGCGCCTATTTAGGGGCGCAGACTATGGGAAATGTTAGAAGAAACACTGCATTGATGCAGCTTATGTACGGTATTAAAGATGGTATTCCGATTGCACTCGGATATCTGTCGGTTTCGTTCTCTTTCGGTATAATAGCGGTGGAAGGCGGTCTTACCTGGTATCAGGCGACCATGATATCGGTATTTAATACCACAAGTGCGGGACAGGTTGCGGGATTATCTATTATGCTATTGCATGGCCCGCTTATAGAGATGGCGGTCACGCAATTCGTAATTAATCTAAGGTACTCTCTTATGGCGATAAGCTTGTCGCAGAATGTGAATAAGGGTGTGAAGCCTATATATCGCTTCTTGTTTGGAGCAATGATTACAGACGAGGTATTCGCGGTTGCTGTAAGTAAGGCTTATAAGGTCGGAAGAGGATATCTGTTAGGCCTTCAGGGAACGGCTTTCCTCGGATGGTCATTAGGTACATTCCTTGGAGCGATTCTCGGTGGAGTGCTGCCGGCTTCCGTTACATCTGCACTTGGACTTGCCATATACGGTATGTTCATTGCGATATTTGTGCCGAGATCCAGAGATGACAGAAGAGTGGCAATAGTTGTTGTAGTGGCAATAATCTTAAGTTGCATATTTAAGTACGTGCCGTATGTTAACAGAATTTCATCCGGTTTTGCAGTTATTATAAGTGCCGTTCTTGCGGCATTATTCGGTACATTCTTATTACCGGGTAATGAGAATAAGGAGGCGGCATAATGGATTTTAAGACGTTCATGATATATCTTGTCGTTATGGCAGGAGTTACATATCTTATAAGAGTTGTGCCGTTTGTATTGTTCAGAAATGAATTGAAAAACGAGCGTGTCAAGATGTTCTTTAATTATGTGCCGTATGCGGTGCTTGCTGCGATGACGATACCGTCGATATTCTCAGCGACGCAAAGTATTATATCAGCGGCAATAGGCACCGGAGTTGCCATAATCTTAGGCTTATGCAGAAGAAGTCTGTTAACGGTTGCATTGTTTTCATGCATTGCGGTTTTCGTAACCGAATATGTGATGAATTATATGGGACTGTTATAGAGAATATGATATTAATCCGCAGGTTAAACCTGCGGATTTTTTTGTGAAATCTATTGAAAAAATATCCTTAACGTGGTAATTTAATTAAATGAATTAAATAATTAAAAGGATAAAAATATGTATATTCGAAAGAGAATTATTTATCTGGTTATGGGCCCTCTTTTGTATGCGCTTTTTGCAAATGTGCTTACGGGAGCAGGGGTGATGGCAAGTGCTCCGGGTAAAGGTATCGGAATTGCGGCATGGATGATATTCTGGTGGGTGACAAGACCTGTTGACATTACGGTTACGGCGTTACTCCCGGTTGTTCTTAATGCGTTAATCGGTATAGTGCCGATGGATGGTGTAATATCACAGTATTCGTCATCGAGTATTATTCTGATCTTTGGTTCGTGCCTGCTTACGGGGCCGTGGTCTTCGATTGGACTTGATAAGCGTATATCGCTTAAAGCCCTTTCAATTATAGGTCCGTCGATTCGTTCGCAGATTATTGTATGGCTTATTACAGCAATCATTCTGTCCAATATGATGCCGAATGTGGTGGTAGTGGCAATATTAACCCCAATGGCGGTGGCAATGCTTAATGCTGCGGGATATACGGATATTAAGAATTGTGAGGCGGCCACACCGATATTATGCGCCATCTGTTGGGGCGCCCAGGTCGGCGGAGCAGGTACTCCCCTTGGCGGAGCGATGAACATTACGGCAATTTCTTTCATAGAAGAATTCACCGGAAAAGAGTTCATGTATATTGACTGGCTTATAAGAATGATGCCTTATACGATTGTTGCGACAATTGCGGTATTGCTGGGTATGATCTTAAGGCCGATGAAGACCAAAACTCTTGACGGTACAAGAGAGTATTTCAAGAATCGTTATAAGGAATTGGGACCTGTAAAAAAGGATGAGATTGTAAGCTTGATATTATTTGTATCCGCAATGCTGGGTTCTTTTATAAGACCATTATATGCAGATATATTCCCGGGACTTGTTCCAGCATATCTTTTCTTAATCCTAGGCTTTGTTAACTTCATTATCATATCTTTGGATACCAAGAAGCCTCTTATGGACTGGAATACGGCACAGAAGGAAGTTATGTGGGGAATGCTTGTGTTATTTGCGGGCGGCCTTGCATTGGGACAGATACTTACCGGATCGGGTGCCAGTGAAGTTGTGGCATCGGTTATAACGGGAGGAAGTATGACAGCCGGTCTGTGGCTTGTTGTAATCTTCGCGGTGATTGCGTGTCTAGTATCAGAGATGACAAACAGTACGGTATCCGCAGCGGTTACGATTCCCATTGTAATAGCGGTATGCAGTGCATCGAATCTTCAACCGATTCCATACATATTTACGGCAGCGATGGCTATGAACTTTGAGTCGCTTTTACCTGTCAGTGTAAGGGCGATATCCGTAGGATACGGACTTGATCCGGGTAAGCTTCTTAAAGAAGGCATACCGGTTATGCTTATAAGAATGCTAATGGCGATTCTTGTCGGATATCTGATGCTTACATGCTGGAGCGGCTTTGGAACATTAATGTAGATAATACTATTAATATATATTTTAGGAGGATAATTAAATGAAATTTTTTTTGGACAGTGCTAAACTTGATGAGATTAAATTTGCCTACAATACTTTCGGTATTGACGGTGTAACAACGAACCCGCGCCATATTATGGCAAGCGGCAAGCCTTTTATGAAGGCAATTAAGGATATTGCGGAGTGGATTAAGGAAGAAGGACTTGAAGGTGTAGATAAGTTCCCTGTATCTGTTGAGATTAATCCACATTTTGACAAAGCAGAAGATATGATTAAGATGGCAAGAGAAGTTGCTGCAATTTCGCCGAACTTCGTAATCAAGATTCCTGCAATCGAAGGCGGTATTGAAGCTGCAAGAAAGCTCGAGAAGGAAGGTATCAGGACCAACGTTACGTTGATATTCTCACCATCGGGTGCGATCTTACCTGCTAAGAACGGTTCCCTTTTCGTATCACCTTTTATCGGATGGAAAGAGTCTAACGGTGAAGATTGCAAGCAGTATATTCAGGATATCGTTACAATCTATAAGAATTACGGCTACTATGGCAAGACAGAGATTATCTGTGCTGCGATTCGTACCGCAAAGCAGATTGCAGACTGTGCCGTTGCAGGTGCGGATATTGTTACCTGCGGTCTTGCAGTATATCAGGATATGATGAAACACGCATACACAACTCAGGGTCTCGGCGTATTCTGCGACGCGTGGGATAACACCGTAACCGAATAATAAGTATAAGGATGATTAATATGAAGATAGGTTTTATCGGACTCGGCATAATGGGCGAGTCAATGGCTGAAAATATAGTAAAAAAGCATAACGATAAGGTATATGTATTTGACTTTGTTAAGGAAAAGGTGGATATGCTTGCCTCGAAGGGAGCAATTCCTTGTGAGAATTCAATTGAACTTGCAAAGAATTCAGATGTAATAATCTCGATGGTTCCGAAGAGCGAACATTCCCGTGCGGTATATGAAGGAATAATCGATGTGCTTGATGATACCAAGACATGTATCGACATGAGCACCATCGATCCAAGTGTATCCGTAGAGATATCTAAGATGGTAAAAGCTAAGGGAGCCGGATTCATCGATGCGCCGGTAGTTAAGTCTAAGCCTGCAGCAATAGAAGGCACTCTCGGTATCTATGTCGGTGGTGATGAGAAGACATGTGAAGCAATGAAGCCGATACTTTCCTACATGGGATGCAACATTATCCGTATGGGAGATAATGGCAAAGGTCTTGTTATGAAGATATGTCACAATGCACTCGTATCCCAGATACAAAACGGCGTTAACGAGACAATTACTCTTGCAAAGGCTAACGGAATCTCAATACCGGAATTCACCAAAGCTGTGTCATATGGCGGTGCTGCTAACTGGTATCTTGACGGACAGGCAGGTAAGCTTGATGCGGAAGACTATACCACGGCATTTTCTATTGAGAATATGGCAAAAGACGTTAATATATGCGTTAATCTCGCCAGGGAGTGCGGTGTTAAGATGCCGGGAGAAGAGAACGCGCTTAATGTGTATAAAAGAGCGCTTGAAAAAGGAATGGGCAAGGAAGACTTCAGAGCAACAATTAAAGTTGTACGTGAAAACTAAAGCGAGGAAGATATGTTAAAGCATTTAAATGAAGTAAATGACGTAAAAATCTATTCCGTATTCGATGAGGAATTCAAGACATATGGTAATATAATTACCGGATATGATGTTGTGGATATGATCGCATATATGGAAGAGCATACAATAATTCCCGATAACGGTAACGTGTATATAGCTTCAGTGCCTGAGATGGAAAATTTGCCGATTTCAGCCACTTTAGGTGAATGCGTCTACGGAAATATGCCTATTCAGATTGGATATTGTAACGGGCGGAATTCAACGTATAACGGCTTTGAATATCATAAAGGCAGTGAACTTAATATCGCTGTTACGGACTTTATGCTGGTCCTCGGACATACCTGGGAGATATCTCCGGAGAATACATATAGAATCGAGGATGCAAGAGTATTCTATGTGCCGAAGGGAACGGTTATAGAGATGTTTCAGACAACACTTCATCTGTCACCTTTAAAGACGTGTGATGAAGGATTTAAGGACATTGTGGTATTGCCGAAAGGAACCAATACACCTTTATGTAATAAGCCTATTGATTCAACCGGTGAGAATAGATTATTATTACAGAGAAACAAATGGGTAATTTCACATCCCGACAGAGAACCTCTGATGAAGCAGGGCGCTTTTCCGGGATTGATTGGAGAGAATAAGGAGCTTAGATACTGATGAATAATGAAATAGTTTACGTTCCTATAGGTGTCGGAACATATCATATGGAGACGGCTGAAGATCTATATAACAGATCCGAGCATCTTTTAAAGACCCTTGCGCCTAATGTCAAAGTTCCGGGCAAGGTGCTTCTTACATCCGATGAAGTATCGGAGTATCTCGATGATAAGAATCCGCTTCTTGTAATAGTTCAGAATATTACATTTGCCAATGCTTCATATGTGAGTGAAGTATTAAGAAGATTCGAATGCCCAATAGTACTTTGGGCATTAAGGGAGCCCGTTATTGACGGCGGCAGATTGAGAAGTAACTCCCTTACAGGAGCTTATTCCGCAGCCCATACGATTGCGTCATACAGAGGCAGAAGCAAGTTCGAATTCATATATGGTGCGCCTGAAGAAGAGGAAGTTAAGAGAGAAATTGTAGAAGTTATAAAAGCATGCGACATTCTGGTGCAGATGAAATCTCTTAAGCTTTCGGCTATAGGTCATACACCTCAGGGATTCGGGTTCGGCAGAGCCAATGATACCGAGATTCTTAAGACTTTCGGTGTTACTCTTGAATCCATCGAGGCAAGAGAATTAATCAATATGGCAAGAGCTTTTTCAGATGAAGAGTGTGAAGAAGATTTACGGGAAGCAAGAAGCAAGGTTGTCGGTCTTGATAAGATACCGGAGGATAATGTTAAGAACTTTGCGCGCCTTTATAGGGCATACAAGTCTTATATAGAGGCTAACGGAGTGGGTGCACTTGCATCGAGATGCTGGCCGGATTTCTTTACAGAATACGGAACACCGGTATGCATGGTGCTTTCTTTGCTTAATTCCGTTGGCATTCCTGTTGCCTGTGAGGCTGATGTATATGGTGCATTATCTATGTTTGTAGCCAATCGTCTTTCGGGAGAATCCGTATTCTTCGGAGATCCTGTGGCAATGGATGAAAATGAAGGTACGATAACATATTGGCATTGCGGTATGGCGGCTTGTAATCTTGCGCATTGCGATTCGGGCGCCATGGTTGGAGTTCATCCGAACAGGAAGATAGGCCCTGTTATGGACTTTGGATGCAAACCATCGGGAGATGCTACTATCTTCAGAATCGGAAGAAAGCCTGACGGCACATTCAGACTAATGATCGCAGAAGGCAGTATCCCGGATAAGCCGAAGCAGTTTACAGGTACTTCCCTTGTGGTTAAGACGGATACAGATGCGGAGCATATAGTAAGAGATACGATATCAAACGGCTTTGAACCGCATTATGTGATTGCTTACGGACGTATCGGGAATGTACTTGTTAAGCTTGGTCATTTGCTTGATATTGAGGTTGTTAAGTATTAAGGCCGGGAGGGTTAATATTGAATAACAAAGGTATGAATTCAACTGCCGTAAAAGAAAGCAACAGAGCGGCAGTATTAAGAGTTCTTAGTCAGTATGGAAAAATGTCGAGAAAGGACATTGCCGAGAAGCTTGGTCTTACGGCAGCGACCGTTACCATTATTTGTACGGAACTTCTTGAAAACGGAGTTATAAGAGAACTTGGCGAGGCATCGGACGAGGAGAGACGTGCGGGAAGAAGGAAAATTCTTATAGACATAGATTATGAATATAAGAATGTACTTTGTATTGCCATAGAGACGGAAACTACCTATGTAACACTTTCGAATCTTGCAGGAGAGGTGATTACGAAAAAAAGTATTCCAACGGCTGAAAATATCGAATCGGAAGTTTTCCTCAGAAGTGTCGCAAAAGCCTGCAGGACTGTTATGATGGACAGTAAGGGTAAAGCCGGTATTTTGGGTGCAGGAGTCACTATACCGGGTATGCATGACAGATTCATTATTAAGTCTTTCTTTGAAAGTGAGCTTGGTATTCCGGTTATAGTTGAGAATAATGTGCGTGCTTTTGCCAAGGCAGAGCTTATATATGGAAACGGACGACAGAGTGACAATATGCTTATAATTAAATGGGGTCCGGGTGTGGGTTCTGCTGTCATAAGTAACGGTAATATCTATAGAGGTACCTGTGATGCATCAGCGGAAATCGGGCATACGCTTATATATAGAAATGGTAAAAAATGCAGATGCGGAAGAACGGGATGTCTTGAAACGGGAATTTCTACACATGCAATAAGAGAAGAGGTCCCGGAGCTTAAGAATCTTCCTGTTGAGAGCTGGATTACGATAGGTGAAGATAAGCTTCTTAAGATTATGCATGATCGTGTCGAAGCGCTTGCTATCGCGGCAAGTAATGCAACAATACTGCTTGATCCCGGAATAGTTGTGGTATACGGATATATGTTTGACATACCGGGGATAATTACTTTATTCAAAGAGCTTTTTGAAAAGTATTACGGCAGAAAAGGAGATAACCTTATAGTTATGTCAGATCTGGTGGATCGGCAGTATCATATAGGATCGCTGGCAATAGCAATGAATGAATTGTTCTTGAAAGCATAAATAAAACCCGACGGATTATTCCGCCGGGTTTATTATATATATTATCGATTACTGAATTTCACTGCATTATTGCGGTTCCAAAGCTTGTCATATTTAAATCCGGTAACCTTCTCGCAGATTGCAATTTCTTCCGGTGTTGCGCTCGAAGTATCTTCACCTTTTCTTCTTGCAATTTCTTTACGTATAACATCGAATTCCTTCTTGGTTATCGGGAAGATTACTGTTAAAAGGAAAGTTACAATGAGGAATGCAACCTGTGCGAATACATAGATATATGCAATTCCGTGCTGTGTTGCGACTGCCTGACGCTGTCCGGATGTTGCAAGAACTTCGTTATATCCAACCATTGTAAGTAAGAAACCGATAAGTGCCGAAGAAAGTCCTGCGGCAATCTTACGGATAAATGTTGCCATACCGGAGCAGATGCCCGGGCGGCTTATACTTGTAATAAGCTCGTCCACATCTACCATATCGGAAAGGATGGCGTAGATGGTGGTTGAAGTACCTGCCATTGAAAGGCCTATAATAAACGAGAGACCGAGGATTATCATAAATGGTGCACCTTCGTATGAGAAGAACAGCATGGCAAGTGTTGCAACTATTCTGAACGGACTACCTATGATGATAGGGAACTTCTTGGATGTCCTTGACATTATAGGCGCGAATAGAAGCATACCGATGAACTGTGATACGAGGATAACGCCCATAAGCTTGGTGAAATTACCGCCGCCATAGGCATTTAATACATCATCGATATAGTATACCGCCAGTCCCATAATGAAGTCTGCTGCGGCCTGACCGAAGATGAAGATGCCGATGAATAAGCGGAACGAGCGGCTCTTAAATATGGTAAAGGACTGTGCAAATGTCTCTGCAACCGTTGCTTTCGGCACATCTTTGTGGTGCTCCCATGTTGTAAAGAATGTAATGAGAATGGTTATAAAGAAAACTACGGAGAAGATCAAGGCTACAGTCAGGTATTGTCCTTTACCCGTGTTATCTTTGATCATTATTGTAGGAACGAGACCTGCAATAATTGCTCCGAAAGCGGAAAATGCCATACGGACACTTGAAAATTTCGCACGAACGGTATAATCGTCAACCATATCCGGAAGTAAGCCGTTATAAGGCACCATAACGATGGTAAAGCCTGTTGAGAACAGGATGTACATCAACATGTAGAATACGAATTGCATAGCGGTATTATCCGTTACATAAGGAATCCACATAAGCGCAAATGTAATTGCGGATATGATGCTTCCCACAAGAATCCAGAAACGCTTCGGACCGAATTTCGATTGGGTGCGGTCGGCAATATTACCCATTAAAGGAT
>JAILJL010000213.1 GCA_024694785.1 Lachnospiraceae bacterium | reverse complement strand
CATAAGAACGACGAGTTCTTCGTAATAGCGGATTTCATGCCATATATTAAGGCTTACGAAGAGCTCACTGCCGATTATAAGGATCGCATTAAATGGAATAAGAGTTCACTTCATAATGTAGCAAAGTCGGGTTATTTCTCTTCGGATCGTACCATAAGAGAATATGCGGATGAAATCTGGAAGATGTAGAAAAGTGATAAAGCAGGAGGGCCTTAAAGATGGGTAGACGTAAAAAATGTATAGCAATGCTTCTTGCAGGCGGACAGGGAAGCAGACTTGGCGCGTTGACCAAGGATATTGCAAAACCGGCGGTTTCGTTTGGCGGAAAATATAGAATTATTGATTTCTCATTATCCAATTGTGCCAATTCCGGTATAGATACGGTAGGAGTTCTTACGCAGTACAGGCCGTTCGAACTTAACGCTTATGTCGGAGACGGCGAAGCATGGGATTTCTCGTCGGTCGATGGTGGAGTGTATATTCTCCCGCCGTATGAGACCCAGACCGGTGGTAAGTGGTATAAGGGTACTGCAGATGCAATATATCGCAATCTTGATTTCTTAAGAAAGTTCGACGCGGATTATGTGCTTATATTATCCGGTGATCATTTGTATCGTATGAATTATAACGATATGTTGAAAGATCATATGAAGAAGAAAGCTGCCGCAACGATCTCCGTTATGGAAGTACCGTGGGAAGAGGCATCCAGATTCGGTATTCTTTCGACCGATGAAGAGAATCAGGTTACAAAGTTTGCCGAGAAGCCTAAGAAGCCGGAATCCAATCTTGCTTCGATGGGTATATATATATTTACCAAGGATATTCTTATAGACAAGCTCATCGAAGATGCGAACGACGAAGAGTCGAGTCATGATTTTGGTAAGAATATTATCCCGAAGTTGCTTAATGAGGGTGCGCATATTAATGCATACCGTTTCGATGGTTATTGGAAGGATGTCGGAACGATAGAAAGTTATTACGAGACTAATATGCAGCTTCTAAGAGAGAATCCGGAATTCTCGATGATAGATGAGAAGTTCCCGATAATGAGTAATTCCAATATCTATCCGGTGCAGTATATCGGTAATACGGCGATACTTGAGAACTGCATTATTAATAACGGATGTAAGATATACGGACGAATCAAGAATTCCATTATCGGTAACGGCTGCGTGGTTAAGGAAGGTGCCTACATAGAAGATTCTCTCGTATTACCTGATACGGTAATAGAAGAAGATGTTAAGATTGTCCGTTCGATAATCGGCGAGCGGACGGTTATAAGACAGGGTGCGAGGATTGGTTTAAGAGAAGGCGAGATAACGGTAATCGGCAATAACGAGACGATTAAGAAGGGAGCTGTGAAGCCATGAAAGAAGTTATAGGATTAATCAGTGCCAATTACGGCACCAATGACATGCAGAGATTAAGCGACGAGAGAAGTATAGCTTCTATGCCATTCGGCGGCAGATACCGACTTATCGATTTTGCGTTATCCAATATGATTAATTCGGGAATAACGGCTGTCGGCCTTATAACGCCTTATAAGTTCAGATCATTGCTCGACCATATAGGTACGGGAAGCGCATGGATGCTTGACAGAAAGAAGGGCGGATTATATATCCTGCCGGGTACCACATATGGCATGAGTGATAAAAGCGATCGATTCCTGCTCTGTGATATGAGGCAGAATGACGTATACTTCCATCGTACCAATGCCGAGTATGTACTTTGCACATCGTCCAATATCGTATGTAATATGGATTATACTCCGTTGATTGAAGCACATACCGAAAGCGGTGCCGATATTACAATGGTTACCAAGATTGCCGAGAGAAACAATAAGTATATCAAGAAGGTACTTGTAGAAGACGGACAGGTTACGGGCGTTAAGCCCGGTGTTATGCGCGGCGAGCTTGCATTCCTGGATTCGTTCATTATAAGACGTGAGCTTTTAATACAGTTTATGGAGTGGTATTCCGTTAAGGAGTATATGGATATCTTTGATATCCTTAGAAAAGACTATAAACGCATGGATATAAGGACCTGGAATTATGATGGCTATGTCAGAGAGATTTTCTCCGTAAAGGATTATTATAATACCAATATGGAGCTTCTGGACATGGATATTAACGGCACGCTCTTTAATGAGCAGATGCCGATCAGAACCAAGGTTCAGGACTGTGTACCTGCACATGTATATCCTCAGGCTAAGGTTAAGAATTCCTTGATTTCTTCGGGATGTCTTATTCGCGGCGAGGTAGAGAACTCGGTTCTTTTCCGTGGAGTTACGATTGAGGAAGGTGCAGTAGTCCGTGACAGTATTATTATGCAGTCATCGGTAATTAAGGGCGGTGCTATCGTAAAGAATGCGGTCATTGACAGAAATAACCTGATCGGAAGCGATATGGTTATTAAGGGAAGCGATGAAGATATTTACGTAATGCTTAAAGAGCAGCGCAAAGCCAAAAAGATGGGCTAGGTATTAAAGAGGGGATAGATTATGGCAGCTAAGAAGGATAAGATAGGCGTATTATTTGCTTCGTTTGAGGCAATGCCGTTTCTTAAGACAGGAGGTCTCGGAGATGTTGCGGGATCTTTGCCGAAAGCATTAAAGCATATGGGATATGATGTAAGAGTCGTACTCCCCAAGGTTTCGGTAATTCCCGAGAAGTATAAGGAAAAAATGAAGCATATTAAGGATTTCTATTTTCCTTTATCCTGGAGAAGCGTATATTGCGGAATCGAAGAATATACGCTAAAGGGAATCACATATTACTTTATCGATAATGAGTATTACTTTAAGAGAGACGGTATTTACGGTTATTTTGATGACGGGGAGAGAATGGCATATTTTTCCAAGGCAATATGCGAGATAATTCCTTACATCCCGAATTTCGATTGCAGGATACTTCATTGTCAGGATTGGCATACAGCCCTTGCGCCGGTTTTCCTGCGTGAATGCTACAAAGGTCAGAGTGTATACGAGAGAATTAAAAGTATATATACGGTGCATAATCTCAAATTCCAGGGACAGATGTCTGATTATGTGTTAGGCGATGTACTGGGACTAAATGAGATTCCGGCGGCGAACTCTCAGCTTCACATTAATCGCGATACGATTAACTTCATGAAGGGAGCGCTTTTATACAGTGATGTTATCTCAACCGTGAGTCCGACATATGCGCAGGAGATACAGAATCCGTTCTACGGAGAACACTTAGAGCGTATATTCCAGCGGAGATGGGCCACACTCTGGGGAATCCTTAACGGTATAGATACGGATTTCTTTGACCCTGAAAAGGATAAGGCCATAGAAGAGAATTACTGCAGGAATGATCTTACAGGTAAAAAAGAATGCAAGAAAGCTTTGCAGAATGAGTTCTGCCTGGAGGAGAACGAAGATATTCCCGTAGTTATTATGGTCGGTAGACTTACACAGCAAAAAGGTCTTGATCTTCTTGCGTGTGTACTTGATGAGATGCTCCTTAAGCCGATGCAGCTTATAATCTTAGGTACCGGCGACCAGGAATACGAGTGGATGCTTAAAAATGCGGAGTATAGACATCCCGATAAGATGCGTGTGTGCCTTAACTTCGACGAGAAGCTGAGCCACAGAATGTATGCCGGTGCGGATATACTTCTTATGCCGTCGTTATTTGAACCGTGCGGACTTACTCAGATGATAGCTATGCGTTATGGTACACTCCCTGTAGTTCGTCAGACGGGAGGATTAAGGGACAGTGTAAGTTGTTATAACGAATATACCGGTGAAGGAACCGGATTCGGATTCAATAATTATAATGCGCATGAGCTTTTGTATACTATGCAGCACGTAATAGATTTGTACACAACCAATAAGGATGTATGGTATGAACTGGTCGATCAGGCAATGAGCCGGGATTTCTCGTGGAATAACGCGGCAAAGACCTATGACGAGATGTATAAAGAGGTATTGAAATGCTAATATATCACGACTCGCGTAACGGAGACTACAGGATGCCGTATGGTGCGGTGACTGTCGGTACAGCCGTTATGATAAGGGTAAAAGTCGAAGATGCAAAGCCTTCAGATGTGTATCTTAGAACATGGATAGACGGTGAGGGCGAGAGACTTTTGCCAATGAAGGTTAGTGAGACGGATGGTAATATCTATGAAGTTACGCTAACCCGAGAGAGTCCTTGTATACTATGGTATTGCTTTAAGATAAACTTTAATGATGGAAGTGTCCGCTATTATGGTGCACAAGGCGGACATACCGGCGGTGAAGGATGTATGTATGAATCCGAGCCGCCTTCGTTCCAGATTACGGTATATAAGGAAAGAAAAGTTCCGGACTGGTACAAGAACGGGATTATATATCAGATATTTCCTGACAGATTTAAGCGCGGCGATGATTACGTAAGTAATGCGGCGCTTGATTTGTCTATGCATAAAAACGGACCGAGGCGTGTATTAATAGAAGATTGGAATGAACCTGTCGATTATAAGAAGGATGAAAAAGGTCGTATAGTGGAATGGGGCTTCTATGGCGGTACGCTTCGCGGAATAATTAAGCGACTGCCGTACCTTAAGGAGTTCGGTGTTACTGCTATATACCTTAATCCTATAGTTGAATCTGCGTCCAATCACAGGTACGATACCGGTGATTATATGACCGTATCGCCGTTACTTGGCGGAGACGAAGCTTTTAAAGAGCTTTGCGATAAGGCAAGAGAAGCGGGAATAAGGGTAATTCTTGACGGAGTGTATAATCATACCGGTGCTGACAGCATGTATTTCAATAAATACGGTAATTATGATACGGTCGGAGCTTTTGGGAATCCCGAGTCGCCGTATAGAGACTGGTATTATTTTAAAGATGATTCGTATGACGGATATGAGAGCTGGTGGGGAGTCGGCGACCTTCCGACTTTAAATAAGGATAATAAGGAGTATAGAAAGCTTATACGAGAGTCTATGACCAAATTTATGAAGCTTGGTGCTTCGGGATTCAGGCTTGATGTTGCGGATGAATTATCTGATGACTTTATTGAAGATATTAAGAGGAACGTGACGGATGAGCTTGGTGATGACGGAATTGTTATCGGCGAAGTCTGGGAAGATGCCTCGAATAAGATAAGTTATGGCGTGCTGCGTAAGTATTTCCTTGGTACGGAGCTTGACGCTGTTATGAATTATCCCTATAGAGACGGGATTATTGCGTTCCTTACGGGTAAGATATCTGCATATAATCTGGCACAAACCGTGCAAAGTCTTAAGGAGAATTATCCGACAGAGGCTTTCTACGGTAATTTTAATATGCTTGGAAGCCACGATAGGATTAGAATATTGACAGCGCTTGGCGATGCGCCGGAAGAAGGAACATTATCTGCAGTGCTGCGGCGTGATTACAGACTGGATGAAGGAAAGAAAGATCTGGCTATCAAGAGGTTGTGGCTTGC
>JAILJL010000174.1 GCA_024694785.1 Lachnospiraceae bacterium | reverse complement strand
TTGATAGTCATTGCTTTATCCTCCTTAGATAAATCTCTTGATAAAATTCAAGCGTTCCCTGATCTCTTCAGCGGAACGCCCGTTATCGGTTACGTTTTCAGTTTCTGTTGCACCGGTGCAACCGGCATCCGGCGCCTTGATATGACATTTCGCCGCGATCTTATCCATCAGCGAATTTGTCACCGCCGCCCTGGAATAGAGCATCGACACCTCCGGCGATTCAAGGTCATCCGCCTCAGCCGTATCCTGTCTCTGCAGAATGTCATCCGCGAATCCCAGCTCCACCGCCTTGTGCGCATCCATCCAGGTCTCTGCATCCATCAGATGTGAGATCTTCGTCCTGCTCATGCCGGTCTTGATCTCATACGCATTCATGATGGATTCCTTCAACTCGGAAAGCATGTTGATCGCCTTCTGCATCTCCGCCGTATCGCCAAAAGCTATAGTCGCCGGATTATGGATCATCATCATGGAAACCGGGCTCATCAGAACCTTCGTCCCTGCCATAGCGATCACGCTTGCCGCCGATGCCGCAATGCCATCGATCTTCACCGTGACATCGCCCTTATAGTCCATCAGCATGTTATAGATCTGAGCTGCAGCCACGCAGTCACCGCCCGGACTATTGATCCAGACTGTAATGTTGCCTTCACCCGAATCCAGTTCCTGCTTAAAAAGAGCCGGCGTGACATCATCGTCAAACCAGCTTTCCTCAGCTATTGTTCCATTCAGGAAAAGCACTCTCTCAGCGACCTCTTCTCCTGCCTGGTCTCTGATCTTCCTGCTTTTCCAGTTCCAAAACTTCTTCATCGGACTCTTCATCCTCCTTTCCGTTATTACCTGCCGCAAATATTCCGGCATCCTCCAGCTTCGTCATATTTCCGTTGATCAGGTACAGATCACCGCCCTGTTCCGCCGGGATCCTGTCCAGATTCTCCAGCTCGCGGATATCATTTGCAGACATCCAGCCGTTCTGCCTTGCCGTCGCATAGCCGTTCATTCTGCTCTGGTAATCACCACGCAGAAGTCCGTCCACATTGAACTTGAAGAAATACCGCTTCTTCTCATCCGGCGTAAGCAATGCACGAACCATCGCCTGCTCCCATCTTGATACCCAGGGATCCAGTGTGTACTTCACAAATTCAAGCGACTGCTGCTCAATGTTGTTGAAGCTGCTCTTTTCCAAATCCCCGATCATATGAGGCGGCACACGGAAGATTCTCGCGATTTCATCAATCTGGAACTTCCTTGTTTCAAGAAACTGTGCTTGCTCCGGTGATATTGAAATCGGCGTATATTTCATGCCTTCTTCAAGAACAGCGATCTTATTGGCATTGCCGCTACCACCGAATGTTGCCTGCCAGCTTTCCCTGACCTTACTCGGATCCTTAATTGTGCCCGGATGTTCCAACACACCGGAAGGAGCTGCACCGTTCGCAAAGAACTTGCTGCCATACTCTTCCGTAGCAATCGCAAGACCGATAGCGTTCTTGGCCATAGCAATCGGAGAATATCCAACCAGACCGTCGAACCCTAATCCCGGAATATGAAGCACATCATGAGGCTGAAGCCTTACAGTCCGTCCGACCTTATCCGTTCCTTTTCTTCCGTCCACATCGTCGGTATCGTAAACGATGTATTCGTAGTAGAGCCTTCCATGCTCATCACGGTCCACCTTCATCCGATCTGGCATCAGCGGATACAGAGCCACGACTTCACCCTTGCCGTTTCTGATGATCTGCGAATACGCATTTCCCCATAAAAGCAAGTGCGTCATCAATGTCTCCCTGAAGATAAAAGAAGTCATCTCCGGATTCGGCTCATCATGGAGCAAAAAATAAAGCGGATGTTCCACCGCTTTCTCTTTACCGCCATCGTCGGTATATCTATAGAATTGTAATGGCAGGCTTGCCACCGCCTCTGACAAAATCCTCACACAGCAGTACACCGCCGTCATCTGCATTGCAGACCGTTCCGTCACATACTTGCCACTTGCGGTCCCGCCAAGGAAAAACGAATACGCACTTCCTGCCGTTCTGTCCGTGGGCTTATCCCTGCTCCGAAATAACCCGCTTAGTATTCCCATACCCAATCCCTCCTTCATATGCCTGATTCAAGGCTTCCCTGATCACAAGGAAGCCAATCACAGATAAAATCAACATCTCTTTTTCCTCAGAAAACCAACAAGCCACGCTCATCGTAAACACTTCCCTGCTGTTCACCCTGATTTCGGATGCGCCGGTCAAGTGCCATGATTGCAGCTACAATACCGTCAATCTTTTCTTTTGATCTTGCCTTCGTTACCTTAATGTTTCCGGCTGGATCTGTATCAACCACCACATTACCGGCCATCCATCTGAGCACCGGATGCCCTCCGTGAATGATCTGTCCTTCCATAAGAAGCCTGTAGAAATCCTTTGTCGGGCCCGACATGCTTGCAAAGCCCTGTCCGAACGGAACCATTGTGAATCCGTCCCCTTCAAGATTCTGGATCATCTGTGTTGCGTTCCATCTGTCCACGGCAATCTCCAAAATGTGGTACTTTTCAGCCAGTTCATTGATGAAATGCTCAATGAAATCGTAGTGGATCACGTTGCCTTCGGTCGATAACAGATACCCCTGTCGCTCCCAAACGTCATAAGGAACAGATGCAGCTTTTACTCTCTGCGGTATTGTCTCTTCAGGAACCCAGAAAAACGGAAGCAAGATATATTTCTCATCCGTAACCCTTGGCGGAAACATCAATACCAGAGCCGTGATATCACCCGTACTGGAAAGATCCAGCCCAGCGTAACAATCACGCCCTTTGAGAGCTTCCATGTCGATTTCTTCATTGCCCTTCATGAATATCGCATCCGGTATCCATGCCACGGTACTCGAAACCCACATATTCAGTCTCAGCCATTTGAAGGTAACTTCATCAGCCGGATTCTGCTTCGCTTCACGATATGCATCCCGAAGTCTCTCGATATCAACCGTATATCCCAGAGAAGGATTGACCTTGTACCAGTTGGCTTCATCCTCCCAGTCCTCATCATCCTTCAGTCCATAGACTACAGGATAAAAAGTCGGATCCACACGCCTGCCTTCCAGAATATCCAGCGCCTTCGTATGCAGCTCGAAAGCAATGGAATGTCTGTCCGTTCCGGCAGTTGTAATAATGAAATGCAACGGATTTTGACGAGCATCCGAGCTGCCCTTCGTTAGCACATCGTATAACTGCCTGTTCGGCTGCGTATGAATCTCATCAAACACAAGCCCTGATACTGAAAATCCATGCTTACCCCCGACCTCTGCACTGAGCACCTGGTAATATCCCGAATTTCCATAGTTCACTATTCTTTTTGTCGCCGTCATCAGTTTCGACCGTTTGAGCAAAGCCGGTGACATCTCAACCATCTGCCTTGCCACATCGAAAACGATGCTGGCCTGCTGCCTGTCCGCTGCAGCACCATAGACCTCTGCGGATGGCTCATTATCTGCATATAAAAGATAAAGAGCGACGGCTGCTGCCAATTCGCTCTTACCTACTTTCTTGCATATTTCCACAAATGCTGTCCTGAACTGCCGGTTCCCATCAGGCTTGA
>JAILJL010000148.1 GCA_024694785.1 Lachnospiraceae bacterium | reverse complement strand
CATATTCCTCGCCTATGCACTTGATAAGCTCAATGTTCAGGAAAAAGAGCGTGAAAATCTTCAGCGAATGCAGCAGATCAACATGAACGTAACGCGTTCACTTGCGGCAACCATTGATGCAAAAGACCATTATACAAGCGGGCATTCGCAGCGAGTTGCGGATTATGCAGTGGAAATAGCCAAAAGAATGGGTAAAAGCGAAGAAGAACAGCAGGTTATATATTATGCCGGGATTCTCCATGATATAGGCAAGATATGTGTGTCGGAAGAAGTTATCAATAAGCCGGGTAAGCTTACCGATCAGGAATTTGACCAGATAAAAGTTCATCCGACCAGCGGATATCATATATTACGTGATATTCATGATGATGAAAGAGTCGGATTCGGTGCCAAGTATCATCATGAGCGCTATGACGGAAAGGGTTATCCTAACGGACTTGTCGGTGAAGACATACCGGAGATAGCACGTATTATTGCGGTTGCCGATGCATATGATGCAATGGCAAGTGTAAGAAGTTACAGGGAAGTGCTGCCGCAGGAAGTGGTAAGAGAAGAGCTTGTTAAGGGTAAGGGTACGCAGTTTGACCCAGAGATAGCGGATATTATGATTCAGATCATGGATGAGGATGCGGCATATGAATACAGGCAGCGGGCTGCCAAAGTCAAGAATATACTTGTGATTTCCGAAGATGAGGAGAGCATAGCGGTATTAAAGCGCATATCCGATAAGTCCGGAGAAGTTAATGTGATTGTGGCATCTACCGAGCAGCAGGCTATAGAGATACTAAATGAAACGGAAATTGTGCTTGTAATCATTGATATTGAGCTCTCAGGTATTGACAGCTTTGCTATATATGGAGATACATGCAGGGATTATAAGATCCCCGTAATATTGCTTACTGCGAATAGAGGTAAGGAAGTTTTAAGGAAGATTAAGGAATACGGTGTTGATGATTATCTCAGTAAGCCCCTTAATGAGGCGATTACAAGGGAATCGGTCCGCGATATTTTAAGAAAGTATCGCGAGTATGATGTTGGAAAGAGAGAGTATAACAATGATAGAATACAAAGAATTCAGTCTTGAGGAATTTGACAGGATTAAAGAGATATATGCCAAAGAAGGTTGGATGGCATATTTAAATAATGATGATGCTTTAAAGAGAGCATATGAGAATTCATTATATTGTCTGGGAGCTTATTCCGGCGATGAACTCGTCGGATTTATAAGATGCGTCGGTGATGGTGAGCACATAGTGCTTGTACAGGATTTGATAGTTGTGCCGGAGTATCAAAGGCAGAAGATCTGAACTACGCTTTTTAAGATGGTGTGGGATAAGTATGCGCATGTTAGAATGTTTCAGGTAAATACCGATATCGGAGATATAAGAGATAATCAATTCTATCAATCATTCGGTATGAAACCGATAAAAGAAGGAAATATGATTTCTTATTTTCGGTGTTGATAAAAATCGATACCGAAAATTTTTTTGTAAAATGTTGTAAGATTGTTATATATATGTCGTCTATATGTGTGGAAGGAGAAAAAGCATGAATGACGAGACTATAGTTAAGCTATATTGGGACCGTAACGAAGCGGCGATTACCGAGTCATCGAGTAAATACGGCGGATACTGTACTTCCATAGCATATAACATCTTAAAGAACTTGTGCGACGCGGAGGAATGTGTTAACGACACTTGGTTACGCGCGTGGAACGCGATGCCGCCGCACAAGCCGGAGGTTTTATCCGTGTTTCTGGGGAAAATAACGCGGAATCTTTCCTTTGATATGTATAAAAGCGCACACCGTGAGAAGCGCGGCGGCGGAAATATCGATGCGGTGTTGGATGAGCTTGAAGAATGTGTGTCCGGAACGGAAGATATTGAAGGAAGCTTTGCAGAGAAAGAGCTCAAAGAGGAAATCAACAGATATCTTCTATCGATTCCGGAGAATAAGCGTTATATGTTCATCTTACGATATTGGTATGCAAAAGATGTCTATGATATAGCCCGACAGATGGAAACGACCGAAAATAACGTATACGCTTCACTTAGCCGCATAAGAGCGGGATTGAAGAAGCACTTAAATGAAAGGGGCTTTGAGTTATGAAAAAAGAAGAATTATTTGAGGTGCTTGAGGACATAGATCCAAGTAGCGTCGAGAAAGCAAGAATCTATAAGAAAAAGAAGAACGGAATATGGACCAAAGCAGTTGCGGCAGTAGCATGCCTTGCGATAATTATCGGAGCAATATGGGGAGTGCCTTCGTTAAGAAATGCCGGATCATTGAATAATACGGGTGCAAAGGAAAGCGTTGA
>JAILJL010000132.1 GCA_024694785.1 Lachnospiraceae bacterium | reverse complement strand
TAAGGGTGCATTGGGACTTGCGCATAATGGTAATCTTATCAATGCGAACGAGCTTCGCGACGAATTGGCGTATACGGGAGCTATTTTCCAGACGACGATCGACTCGGAAGTAATAGCATATATAATCGCAAGAGAGCGTCTTAATTCCAAGACGGTACAGGAAGCTGTAGGCCGCGCATGCAGACGTCTTAAGGGTGCGTATTCTCTTGTGGTTATGAGTCCAAGAAAGCTTATCGGTGTAAGAGATCCGTTTGGATTTAAGCCGTTATGCATAGGAAAGCGTGATAATTGTTATATATTCGCTTCGGAAAGCTGTGCGCTTGATACGATAGGTGCGACATTTATACGAGATGTGGAGCCGGGTGAAATCGTAACAATCACAAAAGATGGCGAGATTCAGTCGGATAAATCGATGTGTATCGAGGAGAGTAAACGCGGAAGATGTATATTTGAGTATATATACTTCGCGAGACAGGATTCGAATATCGATGATACAAGCGTATATGCATCGAGAATCAAAGCAGGAAAATTCCTGGCTTCCGATTCGCCGGTTGATGCGGATCTTGTCGTAGGTGTTCCGGAGTCGGGTAATGCAGCTGCTTACGGATATTCAGTTGAGTCAGGAATCCCGTACGGGGTAGCTTTTGTAAAGAATACGTATGTTGGCAGAACTTTTATCAAGCCTAAGCAGTCATCGAGAGAATCTGCCGTTAGAGTTAAGCTTAATCCGCTTGCCGAGAATGTTCGCGGTAAGAGAATTGTCATGATAGATGATTCGATAGTTCGCGGTACGACTTGTGCGAAGATTGTAAGTTCGCTTAGAAAGGCGGGAGCGAAAGAAGTTCATGTAAGAATATCTTCACCGCCATTTATAAGTCCTTGTTACTTTGGTACTGATATTCCGGATAAGGATCAGCTTATAGCCAATAATAGGACGGTTGAAGATATAAGAAAGATCATAGGTGCGGATTCGCTTGCATACCTTGAGACGGGAAGATTATCGGAACTTGTGGACGGCAAGGCAATTTGTGAAGGATGCTTTACGGGTAACTACCCGCTTGAGCCGCCGACAGAGGATATAAGAGGCGAGTACGACAGATAGATTAACAATATCTGGAGTAAAGGAAAATATGGGAGAAATAGCGAGAATTGGTAAGAGAGCGCAGGCATTATTATTGATTATGTCATTAATACTGATGAACTTTATGTTGCCTGCAAAAGCTAAAGCAACAATGCCGACGCTTCCCTCACAATATGATTTAAGGGATGTTAACGGTGAGTGTTATGTTACATCCGTAAAGGACCAGGGAACCCATAACATGGGATGGGCATTTGCGGCATGTGCAGCCATGGAAAGCAATGCTTTAACTCAGGACCTCGGCGAACTTGATTTCTCTGAGTATCACTTGGGATATATGGCAACGCATGCACCGACAGAATTGCCGGATTCTTTTGAACAGTCATTGGTTGGCGAAGGTACAAGTATTACGGGAGATTGGTATGATGCAAGTTTGGCTTCGTGTTATAAAGCGGAGTTATTACTTGAATCTGTGGGAAGCGTCGGAATGAAAGGATATTCTCCGGTTTTGGAGAGTGAGTATCCGTATTCTTCTTTAACCCGGTCTCTTGCAAAAGCTGATTACGGTAAGGCAAGATACAGAGTAAAGAGTTTCATGGAAGTAGGCGTTTATAATAACCTGGACGCTATTAAAGAAATGATATATGAGTATGGTGCCGTTACATTAACTACATTAACAGATAATTATAATAATACATATTTTAACGATAGTACAAATGCATCATATGTTCCGTATGATTCTTCGGCATATGCCAGTGCACAGACGCACACCGTAACTTTGATAGGATGGGACGATGGCTATGATGCATCTAATTTTAATGAAGACCCGGGAGAAAACGGCGCTTTTATAGTAAAGAATAGATATGGTACCGATAGGGGTGATGAGGGATATTTTTATCTTTCGTATAAAGATCATTGCCTTAGTGCCGATAATTATGTATTCGCATTTGAAATTGAACCGGTTTCCCAAAATGATTATATATATCAGTATGACAGTGGAGAATTTTCTACGGGAAGCGGAGTATATGCAGTTGCACTTGAGTTTACCGCGACTGATAATCAGAAGCTTAAGGGAATAAAACTGTGCTTTAAATCAATGTGGGATGAATCCGCAACCATATATGTGGACAAAATGGCAGTATCCGGTAATACGATTGAGCAGACATTGGCGACTTTTGGTGTAAGTCTTAACAAGAGGGTGGATTACACGCCGTCCGATAATCAATTTGATTATCGTGATATACCGTTTCCTGAATTGGTAGAGATTGCAAAAGATGACAGAATACGTGTCAGGGTAG
>JAILJL010000117.1 GCA_024694785.1 Lachnospiraceae bacterium | reverse complement strand
TACTGAAACTATTGTTTTTAAGCTGGATGAATATGAAGTCGTACGTCTTATTGATTTTCAAAAGCTGACGCAGGAAGAATGTGCGGAAGCTATGGGAGTTTCAAGAGCTACAGTTACAAGCATTTATGAATCGGCCCGGTTTAAGATAGCGGATGCAATGGTTAATGGGAAGCGGATACGTATTACAGGCGGGTCATATAGAATTGATTCTATACCGGCAAGTGCAAAAATCGGTGAAAAAGGAGACAATATTATGAGAGTTGCAGTAACTTATGAACAGGAAATGGTTGGACAGCATTTTGGACATACAGAACAGTTCAAAATCTATGATGTGGAGAATGGTGAAATTAGGGCATCGAAGGTCATTGATACAAATGGAACGGGGCATGGTGCCTTAGCAGGATTTCTTCGTGCTGCTGAAGTCGAAACACTTATCTGCGGTGGCATCGGAATGGGAGCCAGAAACGCATTGATGGAAGTAGGTATCGAACTTTTGCCGGGAGTAAGTGGAAATGCTGATCAGGTTATAAGTGATTATCTTGCAGGAAAGCTTGATTATGATCCGGATACAGAATGCCATCATCACGATCATGAACATGATCAAGGTCATGAATGCCACCACGGCGACTGCGGTACTCACGGATGTCATTAAGAAGTACAGATAATAAGAATCCGCTTTGTGTTTTGGGTGGTTTAAGATAAATAAAACGTTCTTTCTGAGAGCCGAGTAACATCGGCTCTCTATTCAAATAGATAACTGCCTTTATGTCCTTCTGTTGTCAGGGTAATCTTGACTTTTCCTTCGGCAGTTACGTCAAAGGTCTCATTCTCGGCATCGTCTAAGGACTTGTCTCCGATATATTTATGAGGTTAGTTATTATAAGTGAATATATAAGGCGGGCGGAATACGTGCGTTAATAGAAACTCTGAGCAATTAAAGCAAATTATTGCAGGCAATGCATTTTTGTGCAATAATTAAAAAGCGTTAAATTAAAAACGGGTAATCATGGAGTAGACCGATAGGAGAAAATTAAAATGGCTAAGAGCTTTTATGCGGTAAGAAAAGGCCTTGTGCCGGGAATATATGAGAATTGGGATGAAGCCAAGGCTCAGATTACGGGATTCCCGGGGGCCGAGTACAAGGGATTCATGACAAGAAAAGAAGCGCAAGCGTATATGGATGGAAATGTCGCAGATCCTACGGATGGCGCTTTTCCAGGGGATAAGCTACTTCCACCGTATGCTTTTGTTGATGGTTCATACAATATAGATACCCATGTATACGGATGCGGCGGTTTCTTGATTGATGCGGCCGGTGAGCGCTATGTGATCAAGGATAGCGGCAATGACGCCGAGATGGCACAGATGCGTAATGTCGCGGGGGAAATCCTGGGAGCGACGCTTGTTATTAAGAAAGCTCTTGAGCTTGGGTTACCTAAGCTTACCATATATTATGATTACGAAGGAATTAAGCATTGGGCAGAAGGTACCTGGAAGCGTAACAAAGAGGGAACCGAAGCCTATGCGCAATTTGTTAATGAGAATAGAGATAGAATTAAGCTTTCTTTTATTCATGTGAAGGGCCACACCGGTATTCCCGGTAATGAAGAAGCAGACCGTATGGCAAAAGATGCCGTTGGAATTATATAGAAAGTGTCAGAGGGAACAATGTTAGAGAATTTTAATGTGGCAGCAACTGCGGTTGTGCCGTTTATTGTGTACGTCCTTATGGGCGCAATAGCGAAAAGAAGAAGAATTGTAACGGAAGAATATCTTAAAGAGTTAAATGGAATCGTCTTTAAGGTGTTCTTCCCGTTTATAATGTTTGCGAATCTCTATGATGTGGATTTTACCACACTTAGCGGAGGGACATATGTTATCGTTACAGTTGTCGCGACAATGGTGCTTCTGGCGCTTTTACTTATAATTGTACCTATATGCGAGAAAGAAAACAGCAGGCGGGGAGTTATAATACAGGCGATACTTAGAAGTAATTCAGTGTTGTATGCGATTCCCCTTGTTGAAAGTGTATTCGGGGAAGCGGGAGCACTTAAGGCAAGTATCCTTGTTGCTTTTATCGTGCCGTTCTATAATGTATGCTGTGTGGCAATCTTAGAGTATTATAGAGGCGGCAGGGTTAAGCCGCTGGTTATAGTCAAGAATATATTTAAGAACCCGATTATAGTCGGCGCAATTGCAGGTATGATATTCAATTTCTTACCGGTTACCATGCCGCATGCGCTTATAAAGCCCATAGATCAGTTATCGGCTATGGCAACTCCGTTATCGCTTTTCGTCCTCGGAGGAACACTTCATGTGGCAAGCATGCGTAAGAATGCCAAAGTGCTTGCAATAGGCACGGTTCTTAAGCTTGTGATCATTCCGGCAATTATGATGTATGTGATGTACCTTTTCAATATAAGGAACGAGGAATTGTTTGCGGCATTCTCTGCATTTGCAACGCCTGTTGCGGTGTCTTCTTATGCAATGGCCCAGAGTATGGGCGGTGACGGGGATCTGGCAGGAGAATTCGTTGCAGTAACGACTATATGTTCGATAGGTACGATATTTGTCTGGATAGTTGTGCTTAAGACATTAGGCGTAATGTAGGCGGGGACAGATACAAGAAAATGGTATCGTGAAAATGGTATCTTTATTGTGGATGTTAATTGGATATAATGGTTATTAGATGAATGAAGGAGTTAGTTATGAGTCGTGTTAAAAGATTGTTGGTTGTTATTCTTATAGTTGCGTTCGGACTTCTGTGCGTAAGCGGATGTGAGAAAAAGGAACCGACCATTGACAGGAAAGCTATTACGAAGGAGATTGGCGTAGACGTAACTGCAGGCAAGGAGAGATATGCCAATATATTCGAAGCTGACAGCGGCAATGTGTTATCCACGATAGTTTATGAGGATAATGCCCTTGAAGAGCTTGTAAAGGATGCGGAGCACTGGAAGGCGCTTCCTATGGATTCTGAATTTGCAGAGCTTTTACAGAACATTATTCCGAATGCGGAAGAGGGATATTACTATTTCCAGAACATGGATAAGAAGGCGGATGACAAGTATGATACCGCCGTAATTACGGAGCGTTCGAGGAAATATATAGTTTCCGTGTATGATGTAAAGAAGATGGTTCTTTACTACGTTGAAGTGAAATAATAATCCAATGTCACCTTTATTATACGAAAAGGGAGTCGGCGATTGTCCGATTCCTTTTTTCTTTTGTCGGTAAGCATACGGGTAGAATGAGTTGTTAAGGGTATAGGCGAATTGTATCGGCGGTGTTTTTATGTTACAATTTACTGAGTGATTCCTGAATGCAGGAACTTTTATAAGAAGATCAGGGGGATATAAGATGAAATATCAGAAGTTAGGCAATACGGACATTGATGTATCGGTTCTTGCACTCGGTACATGGGGACTCGGCGGAGGAAGCGTATGGACGGACAAGAATTCCACCACGGCCGATGCAATTCGTCTTCTTGACGTATGTCTTGATAACGGAATCAATTATATAGACACCGCGCCGGTATATGGCACGGGTGTGAGCGAAGAGCTTCTTGGCGCAGCTTTAAAGGGTCGACGCGATAAGTTCGTGCTTCAGAGCAAGTGCTCTTTGAACTGGCGTAATGAAGGCGGTAACTTCCATTATTCAAGAGACGGATATACGGTTAATAATGATACGCGCGCCGCTGCAGTTAAGAAGGATGTGGAGGATTCACTTAGAAGAATGGGCACGGATTATCTCGATTCGGTAATCGTGCATTATGTATGCAAAAGCTTCCCTGTAGAGGAGACCGTTGCAGGGCTCGAGGAGCTTATCAAAGAGGGCAAGATCCGTACTTACGGATTATCCAATAGCCAGCCTACAGACCTTGATGAGTATAAAAGCGCTTCAACAAGAAAGTCTGACGGTGTATCCGTAGTGCAGGAGTTTTTCAGTATCCTTTCACCTTTCCACGGAAGAGATTACTTTACCGTAGCTAAGAAGTATAACACCGTATTTCAGACGTACGGCGTATTGGAGGAAGGCTTTCTTACATCGCCTGACTTCATGAACAAAACCTTTGAAAAGACGGATATTCGTTCCAGAATACCATGGGTGGAAGAGAAGTACAAGGAAGGACTTCGTAAGGCATTTAAGGCATGGGAGCCATTATGCCGCAATCATAACTGCAGCTTCTCTAATCTTGTGGAAGCCTGGGCACTTACACAGTATGACAGAATGAGTCTTCTCGTAGGTATGAGACGTGAATCCAGCGTCCTTGACAATATCAAATGCATGGATATTAAATTAAGCGCTGACGAAATTAAGCTTATGGAAGATGCGGTTAAGGTAATTCAGGTAGAGGTGCTTGATAAATAAAGAGATAAGGCAATATGCTTGATTGATATTTCCGTGCATGATTGATATTTCAGGACGTAGGTATGAATGAGATTAGGATTAGTGACAATATAAGTTATATAGAGGCTTTCGAAGAGCCACTTTCGGCAGATATAGGCATAATCCGTGTGGGGGAGGAGCTTTTCTTATATGATGTCGGCCGTGGCGAGAGTAATATCGCGGGGTTAGATGGCATATATAATGTTGTGTTGTCACATTTTCATCCTGATCATACGGCAAATCTCAGTGCTGTTAAGTGCAAGGCGTTATATGTGTCGAAAGAGACGTATAAGCATGTAAATGAGAGATGTAATGCCGAAGAAAGCATTATTGTAGAAAGCAGTATGGATATCGGGAATATACGCATATTCCCGATACCTTCTTCTCACGCAAAAGGCTGTCTCGGGCTAATGGTTGATGATACGTATGCATTTGTCGGAGATGCGCTTTGCGGCCGTGTAAGAGCGGGATATTATACTTATAATGTGCAGTTTTTAAAGGAAGAGATTGAGGTATTAAAAGCTCTTAAAGTTGATAAGCTTCTTGTGAGCCACCATAAAGGTTTGGTTGTGGAGAAAGCCAAGGTTATTGAGGGGTTGTCTCGAATCTATGATATGCGTGATAAGAACAGTTCTGAGATTCGCGCGGACTTTGATTGGATAGATTAGTATGATTACGATGAATGATTATTGCCTTAAAGTATTTGGCGAGAAGTTGTATAAGTTAAGCCTTGACGGCGGATTTACATGTCCTAATCGTGATGGAAAGCTTGATACGAGAGGGTGTATATTCTGCTCTGGAGCGGGATCCGGGGATTTTACTGCAGGTCGAAATGTTGACCTTGATCTGCAGATTGAGGAAGCTAAGAAACTTGTATCCAAGAAGTATAAGGGGAATTCTTATATAGCGTATTTTCAGGCATTTACCAATACTTATGCCCCGGTAGAGAGACTGCGTAGCTTATATGATAAGGTGTTGCTTCATGCGGAGGTTAAGGTCATATCAATTGCTACACGCCCGGATTGCTTACCTGACGATGTGATAGAACTTTTATCCGAACTTAATAAGAAAATCCCGGTATGGGTCGAATTGGGGCTTCAGACGGTGAATGAATCGACGGCGGAATATATCAGGCGTGGATACAAGCTTACTGTATATGATGAGGCGGTACGACGCCTTAAAGATATTGGAGTGCACGTGATAACGCATGTTATCCTGGGGCTTCCGGGTGAGACGCGCGAGGATATGCTTGATACGGTAAGATATGTGAAGGATGCAGGCAGCGACGGGATTAAGTTACAGTTGTTGCACGTGCTGAAAGGGACGGACCTGGCGTCAGAGTACGAGGCGGGGCAGTTTGTGGTGTTCTCGGAGGCTGAATATATAGATGTTTTGATGGATTGTCTTAGGATAATCGGAAATGATATGGTGGTGCATAGACTAACCGGGGATGCACCGAAGTCTCTTCTTATCGCACCTATGTGGAGCGCGGATAAGAAGCGCGTGATTAATGATATCAATGCACGAATGAAAGAACTTGACTTAAGATAGAGAGTGATAGTATAATTTCTAAGATGCGTAGCGAAGCGGGAACACGTCGCGGTGCGCATGGTAGAACGCGGAAGTGGCGGAATTGGCAGACGCGCAGGCTTCAGGTGCCTGTGGTAGCAATATCGTGTGGGTTCAAATCCCATCTTCCGCATGATAAAGGACTCAACCCTAAGGTTGGGTCCTTTTGTTATGTGGGAGGAGACATGACGCTTATCTTATTAAAAAAGTTCGGGGAAATAAAAGGAAAATATCCCAGGGTGCGTAATAGTACTTTTGTGAGTGCTTTTATTAAGAATCTACTTAGGAGGCAGAATCGACAATATGACAATACGTGAGAGTCTTGAACTTATGGAAAAGGAGACACTTAGTCCGTACGCTTCTTTAAGCGTGAATTCCAGGGGAAGAGACAGAGAAGAACCACAATGTGACATAAGAACAGACTACCAGAGAGACAGAGATAGAATTCTTCATTGCAAAGCATTCAGAAGATTGAAGTCTAAGACGCAGGTCTTTCTTGACCCGCAGGGTGATCATTACAGAACCAGACTCACTCATACTCTTGAGGTATCCCAGAATGCGAGAACGATAGGTAAGGCGCTTCGTATGAACGAAGAGCTTATTGAAGCTATTGCCTTAGGACATGACCTTGGTCATACGCCGTTTGGTCATGCGGGTGAACGTACGCTTAATAAGCTTTGTTCGGAAGGATTTAAGCATAATGAGCAGTCGGTAAGGATCGTAGAGAAGTTAGAGAAGAATGGCCAGGGACTTAATCTTACATGGGAAGTCAGAGATGGAATACTTAAGCATCAGATAGAGACGATTCCGGAGACCTTGGAGGGAAGAATAGTAAGACTTTCCGATAAGATAGCGTATATTAACCACGATATAGATGATGCGATAAGAGCGAAAGTTCTGCAGGAAGAGGATATTCCGATGCATATAAGAGATTTCCTGGGGCATTCGACTACACAACGTCTCGACATGATCATTCATGATATCATAGTTAACAGTATCGACAAGGATGATATATTGATGTCTGACGGGGTATACGATGCAACTAAGGAGCTTCGTGAGTTCATGTTTGAGAGAGTATACCTTAATAAGACCGCCAAGGCCGAAGAAGTCCAGGCAAGCAGACTCGTGGAGTTTCTTTTTGATTATTTTATGTCGAATTTCGATAAGCTTCCGGAGAAGTTCAGAAGATTCCATGAGGAAGACGGCGATACGACAGAGCGTGTCGTATGCGACTATATCTCCGGTATGACGGATGAATTTGCGGTTAACTTGTTTGAGGATTATTTTCTGCCGAAGTCATGGCAGATATTCTAGGAAAGGGCAGAAATGGCGCGATTTTCAGATGAACTGATTGAAGAGGTTCGTTCTGCCAACAATATAGTAGATGTTATCGGAAGTTATGTAAGCCTTAAGAAGAAGGGTAATTCTTACTTTGGATTATGTCCGTTCCATAATGAGAAGACGGGATCGTTTTCGGTATCTGACAGGAAGCAGATGTATTACTGCTTCGGATGCGGTGCGGGAGGTAACGTATTTACGTTTCTTATGGAATACGAGAGCTTTAACTTCGCGGAAGCCATGGAATTCTTAGCGGAGCGCGCGGGAATCAAGCTTCCGGAACACGATATGACTCCTACGGACAAGGCAAAGAGCGACAAGAAAGATCAGATTTTGGAACTTAATAAGAAAGCAGCGGTATATTATTACAACCTTTTAAGAGCGCCGCAGGGTGCAACGGGGCTTAAGTATTTCAAGGAAAAGCGCGAGCTTGATGATGAGACAATGCGTAAGTTCGGCCTGGGATTTGCCGACGTTCATAGTAATTCATTGTATCAGTACTTAAAGAGCCAAGGAGCAACCGATGAGATTCTTAAAGAATCCGGGCTTTGCGGAATAGATGAAAGAAAAGGCGGGTATGACAGATTCTGGAACAGAGTTATGTTCCCGATTATGGATATAAGAGACCATGTGATTGGATTCGGCGGACGAGTCATGGGTGACGGAGAACCTAAGTATCTTAATTCTCCCGAGACTATAGCTTTTGATAAGAGCCACAATCTCTACGGACTTAATCTTGCCAGACACAGTAAACGCCCGTATCTCCTTCTTTGCGAAGGATATATGGACGTAATAAGTCTTCATAAGGCAGGATTTGACTGCGCTGTGGCCTCGCTTGGTACGGCGTTTACCGATGGTCATGCGAATCTTATGAAGCGATACGTCAAAGACGTATATATAACATACGATTCTGACGGGGCAGGTGTTAAGGCTGCGCTTCGTGCCATTCCGATACTTCGGAATGCAGGTCTTAATGCCAAGGTTATTAATATGAAGCCTTATAAGGACCCCGATGAATTTATAAAAGCTCTGTCGGCGGAAGAATACGAGAAGCGGATTGATGGCGCAGAGAACGGATTCATGTTCGAAGTACGTCACGTATATGAAGGCTTCGATATGTCGGACCCGGCAAAGCGAACCGAATTTCAGAATGAGATTGCTTCAATGCTTACTATATTTACCGATGAGCTTGAGAGAGAGAACTACTTAACGGAAGTCTCCCGCAAGTATGATATTGAAGCAGGCCTGCTTAGACGTAAAGTCAACGAATTGGCCAATAAGAAGGCGGGAAAGCCTGTTACGGAGCCTCTTAAAGACGGCAGGGCGATAGGTAAGAAGCAGGAAGACGGACGATTGGTATCGCAGAGGTATTTGATTACATTACTCATTGACCATCCGGAATTATATAGGCAGATTAAAGACCTTGTCACACCTTCGGACTTTACCGAAGAGTTATACTACAAAGTTGCGATGATGGTATATGACGGGCTTGAGAATAATAATCTTGTGCCGGCAAGCATTATAAGCCGGTTTGAATCGGAGGAAGAGCATAATACGGTGGCATCGCTTTTCCAGGCGGAGATAAGGCATCTTACCACAGATGATGAGCTTAAGCATGCGATAACAGATACGTTATATAAGGTTAAGCAGAACAGCATAGATTACAGTAAATCTCATACAGGCGATATCGATATAGGTAAAGCCATTGAGAAGATGAAAGAAGATCAAAGAATACTTGGGGAGATTAAGAAGCTTAACATCAATCTTTCCAATAACGGAGGTAATTAAATGAGCGAAGCAGCGTTTAATTTCGAAGAGAAGCTTAAGGAATTGGTTTCTCTTGGAAAGAACAAAAAGGGAGTCTTGAATGACGCTTTTGTGGCAGACTTCTTTAAGGATGTACAACTTGATCCGGAACAATTCGAGAAAGTCCTTGAGGCTCTCGAGAATAACGGGATTGAGCTTTTAAGAGCGACTGATGAAGAGCCGGAAGATATTCCGGATGATATCGTTGATGATATCGGCGGCGGACTCGGAGACGATATGTTCTTAATCGAGCCTGATGATGATGACCTTAGCATGGAAGAAGACATAGAGATTGAGAATATCGATTTGTCTGTTCCTGACGGAATCAGTATCGAGGATCCTGTAAGAATGTATCTTAAGGAAATCGGTAAGGTGCCGCTTCTTACAGCACAGGAAGAGATTGAACTTGCAAAGCGCTTGGAGAAAGGCGATGCTGATGCAAAGAAGCGTCTTGCGGAAGCTAACCTTCGATTGGTAGTTTCTATTGCAAAGCGTTATGTGGGACGTGGTATGCTTTTCCTTGATTTAATTCAGGAAGGTAACCTGGGTCTTATCAAAGCGGTTGAGAAATTTGATTATAAGAAGGGATTTAAGTTCTCCACATATGCAACATGGTGGATCAGACAGGCGATAACAAGAGCTATCGCCGATCAGGCAAGAACCATTAGAATCCCTGTACATATGGTAGAGACAATCAACAAACTCATCAGAGTTTCAAGACAGTTACTTCAGGAGTTAGGCCGTGAACCAACCCCGGAAGAAATTGCCAAGGAGATGAATCTCTCGGTGGACAGAGTACGGGAAATCCTTAAGATATCCCAGGAGCCTGTTTCACTTGAAACTCCGATCGGTGAAGAGGAAGATTCGCATATCGGTGATTTTATACAGGATGATAAGCTTCCGGTACCTGCAGAGGCTGCAGCGTTTACGCTTCTTAAGGAGCAGCTTCATGAAGTGCTCGGAACGCTTACAGATAGAGAGCAGAAGGTACTTCGTTTAAGATTTGGTCTTGATGACGGAAGAGCCCGTACACTTGAAGAAGTTGGCAAGGAATTCGGTGTAACACGTGAACGTATTCGTCAGATTGAGGCTAAGGCAATAAGAAAGTTAAGACATCCAAGCAGATCAAGAAAGCTCAAGGACTACCTGGAGTAAGATGCACCTGACCAAAAGAATGCAGGCCGTATGCAACCTTGTTAAAAGCGCTGATACGGTATGTGATGTCGGATGCGATCATGGTTTCGTGCCTATATATCTTGTCAAGGAAAGAGCTTTTACATCGGCAGTTGCAATGGATATTAATGAGGGTCCGTTGGCTGCAGCGGCAATTAACATCGAGATGAATGGTGTGAAGGACAAGATTAAGACGAAGCTTTCCGACGGGCTTGATGCCCTGCTTCCGAATGAAGCGGAGGCAATCGTCATAGCCGGGATGGGTGGTCGATTGATAATAAGGATTCTTGAAGATGCAATGCTTAAGATAAGCGACAATACTTTTGGTATTAAGGAGCTTATCCTGCAGCCGCAGTCGGAATTGCAGTATTTCAGGCGAAGTGTCAGGAAGCTTGGCTTTGTATGCGAAGCGGAAGACATGGTTATGGAAGATGGTAAATATTATCCGATGGGACGATATGTATATAGCGGAGTTCCTCACGAGGAGGAAGATTGCGATATGTCAGTGGGTCTGTATGATAAATACGGACAGCATCTTCTGGAAGACAAGAACGAAGTGCTTAGGATGTATCTTGAAAAAGAGAAAAAGAGTATAGCGGGAATAATTAATTCGCTGGAACGTGCGAATGACAGTGATGAAAAGAACAGAAGACTGGCAGAGATCAAAGAAGTTGCGGCATTAAATGAGCTGGCGCTTAAGTTTTTTGCCTAGAACCTTAAGAAAGGACATTATAAGACATGGGACAGATGAAGATTAAAGTATTAAACGAGAACTATACTATGGAAGAAGGCGCTACTTTCCTTGAGCTTGCCAACAAGGTGCAGGACAAGTATAATGCCACAATTGCACTTGCCAAGTACGCAGGAAAGCTCCAGGAGCTTAATAAGAAGATCCCGGGCGAAGGAGAAGTATCTTTCATTACTCTTAATGAAGAAGATGGAAGAAGAGCGTATAGAAGAAGTGTAACAATGCTTATGCAGCGTTCACTTTATCATGTTAACAAGGATCTTCACGTAACTATTATGTTTGCATTTAATCATGGATTCTACTGCGAGGCGCAGGAGGATTTTGAGTTCACCAAGGAATTCCTCGATAAGGTTGATGCAGATATGAGACAGACAGTTGCAGAAGACCTTAAGATTGAGAAAGAGACAATGAAGACCGACGAGGCTATGAAGATGTTCGAGGCTCTTGGTATGAAGAACAAGGGTAACTTATTCCGTTATCGTTCTTCGTCAAGCGTTAATGTATATAAGCTTGGCCGTTATCTTGATTATTATTACGGATATATGCTTCCGAGCACAGGATATCTTACAGCTTTCGAGCTTGTGCCTTTTGAGAAGGGATTCTTACTTAGATTCCCGAAAGAGGATGCGAATAAGGTTGCAGACTTCAATCCTTCAATGAAGTTATTTAACGTACTTCATGAGGCTGAGGATTGGGGCAAGATTCTTGGGGTTGGCAATATCGGAGAGATGAATAATGCCATTTCAAGCGGAAGAATGCAGCAGTTAATCCTTGTTCAGGAAGCTTTGATGGAGAAGAAGATCGGTCAGATTGCAGAGCAGATAGTTGCAGGCGGTAAGAAGTTCGTTATGATTGCGGGACCTTCATCTTCAGGTAAGACATCATTCTCATATAGATTATCCGTACAGCTTACTTCACTCGGAATGAAGCCTCATCCTATCGGAATTGATAACTATTATTGCGATAGACAGTTCTGCCCGAAGGATGAGAACGGTAACTATGATTTCGAGTGTCTTGAAGCAATCGACGTAGAGAAGTTTAATGAAGACATGCAGGCACTTATCCGCGGCGAGACCGTTGATATGCCTACATTTAATTTCAAGACAGGTAAGAGAGAGTACAGAGGCAATTATCTTACAATGGGCCCTGGGGATGTACTTGTAATAGAGGGTATTCACGGACTTAATGATAAGTTATCGTATTCAATCGATGCTAAGGATAAGTTTAAGATTTACATATCTGCACTTACTCAACTTAATGTTGATGAGCATAATAACTTATCCGCTACAGACGGAAGATTATTAAGAAGAATCTGCCGTGATAACAGAACACGTGCAACATCCGCAAAGGATACAATTGCTATGTGGGATTCCGTAAGAAGAGGCGAGAATAAGTATATCTTTCCGTTCCAGGAGTCTGCTGATGTAATGTTTAATTCGTCATTCGTGTATGAATTGGCAGTTATTAAACCTTATGTACAGCCACTTTTGTTCCAGATAACACCGGAAGATCCGGAATATGTGGAAGCAAAGAGATTATTAAAGTTCCTTGATTATATCTTGCCGGTACCATCGGAGGATATTAATCACAATTCACTCTTCCGTGAATTCATTGGAGGTAGTTGTTTTAACGTATAGGATTGAATATTTCATCAGAAATATTCAATCCGTATATGGCACGATTCTGTATGAAGAATCGTGTCCCACGAAGTGGGATTTTCGAGCGCATCACAGATGAGCGCGAGAAAACCTGATCAAGAAGCATTGATAAAAACGAGAAGACGCACATTGAAGATGCGCTGCGCGCATAGAGGGTGCGTCGTGGCAGTAAGATTCCGGCACTTCGTGCCACCTTACTGCATTTGCAGGATAAATGATCGCGGCTGCAATTGTCGAAAGACTGCAGGTGAGGAAAGTCCGGGCTTCATAGGGCAGGATGCCGGCTAACGGCCGGTGGGGGAAACCCTAAGGATAGTGCAACAGAAAATAAACCGCCGAGCAATCGGTAAGGGTGGAATGGCGGTGTAAGAGACCACCGCTTGGTTGGTAACAATCAAGGCTGTGTAAACCCCATCCGAAGCAAGACCGCATCGAAGCGTTATTAGGTTGCCCGCCAAGCTTCAGGTA
>JAILJL010000051.1 GCA_024694785.1 Lachnospiraceae bacterium | reverse complement strand
AGTGTACAAGGATGCTTAGCACCAACATTTATTTTCTTTGCAGGAAGAGTTACGTCGATCACTTCCTTTTCAAGTTTAATCAAAAGCTCCTTATTCTCGAGCTTTTTCTTGGTCTCATCAAGAAGATCTTCTATTGCCTGTCTTGTCTCATTAACAAGCTGTCCGAACTTCGGACGCTCTTCTTCCGTAAGATCTTTCATCATCTTAAGCATCTGAGAAAGTTCGCCCTTCTTACCGAGGAACTCTACTCTCACATCATTAAGCTTGTTAAGATCTTCGGATTCGGTTATTCTTGCTATTGCTTTTTCTTTGATTTCTCTAAGCTTATCGTTCATATCGGTCTCCCTTACTTCATGATTGTAATAAAAAAAGCTCCGTCCTTACTGGGACGAAGCTTAACTCCGCGTTACCACCCAAGTTCCGGTATTCCGGCTCTCGTGCGATCCTTTAACGGTAATCAACCGGCATAACCTACATATCAGAAATGCAGCTTGCGATGTGAAATTCGCTTAACTTAGTGTACCGCCGGAAGCTTCCAGCCCATGACTTCCGTTCTCTGTCGGCCTGTAATAAGTGCTACTGTGCATCGCTCTAACGCCTTTATCAAAAGTGATATTAACATATATTGATTAAAAATACAATGATTTTAATTTACTTTCTTCGCTTTCTGCTGATTTTCTTTCTCTTAAGCTCAAGAAAAAATGCTTCGGAATAAATCGAATCAAGTTCTGCAGCTATGAACAATATATACATTCCGAAGTATATCCACATAATGGCAAGCATCAAGGCCATCATGCTTCCATACATGGAAAAACCGCCGAAATAGTTAATATATATCGAAATTGCCCACGAAAGAAAAGTCCAGCAGATAGCTGCCAACGCCGCAGGAATCACCACATACTTAAGTCTCCTCTTCCTGCTTGGAAGGAACTTTAATATGAGCAAGAAAATCACGAAAAGAATGAGTGAGAATATTATATATCTGAAATCAAGTACCGTTCTGAAGATCCGGAACTCAAATGTAACCTTTTTAAGTATAAGATCCTTTACGCGCTTGCCATACATTGCAAAGACAATACCCGTCATGGTAAGAATTGTGAATAATATGGTATATACAATCGCTCTGAATCTAAGCACGAAGAAATTGCGCTTCTCCCTGATTCCATATATGGAATTAAGCCCGTCGGTCATACTTTGGATACCTTTTGCGGATGCCCAGATCGCGCCGATAATGGAAATCGTCATAACTGACAAAGCACCGGCAAAAATCTCAACTATTATCGGAGTCAATACCGGTGCAATATATTCCGGAAGATATGCATCGATATAATCAATAATCATCTCTTCTTTAAGCGGTGTGAATTTAATTAATGTTATAAGGAATATGAAATAAGGAATAACTGAAAGAAACAGGAAATAAGCGGTCTGGGCCGCAAAAGCTCCGACCCTGTCCTCTTTTAACTCTCTGAGTATTCTTTTTACCGCACTGATTACCTTTGCCATAAGAATCTCCATTAATACCCTTCAACATAAATGGAAGCTGCATAGACTCTACGCAGCTTCCATAAGTCTTTAAAGTAATTCCCAAGATGCCGTTCCTGCATTCTTGACTCCTAGCTAATGGCTAGGTGGGTGTCCGCAACACTATCTTCTGCCTTCCAACGTATCAAGGCCTGACATCCAATAGGCAATGTAGGATTCCCGTTTAAAGAAATGTAGGTTCAAAAACTACAGGTTGTCGTACATCCCAGGTGCTATCTTAATTATACCAAAGTAAAGATTAAATGCAATAGTCTTTTGTGAAGTTCGCGTGATAATTTAGCGACTATTCCGCGTAATTGTATTAATTGTCGCTACAATTACAAGGTGTTAGCCTGCTTTACCACGTTCTTGATTGCATCTGCCGCATCCTTAGGAAGCTTGTTATATCCATCCATCTCCTTATCAAGAGACTTAACATAATCAAGTCTGTCCTGCATACGCTGCTTCATTGTAGCGACATACTCCTTATCCTTAAGATTCGGAACATATCCCTTAATCTCGCAGATCTCGATATCTTCGAAAGG
>JAILJL010000048.1 GCA_024694785.1 Lachnospiraceae bacterium | reverse complement strand
TGTTCTCGTTGTGAGCCTGGATTATCTCCTTAACTATTGAAAGTCCAAGGCCGGTTCCTTTTTTATTCTGGCCTCTTGAGACGTCAGCTTTGTAGAATCTATTGAAAAGCTTATCAAGAGATTCCTTCGGGATGCCAATACCCTGATCGCTTATGGAGACGTATAATTTCTCCGAATTATGGACTTTGGTCTCAATAGTAATAGTTGTATGCTCTTTTGAGAATTTAATCGCGTTATCGAGCAAATTATAGATTACCTGCTGGATCTTGCTTTTATCGGCATGGACTTTCATTACCTCTCCGCAGAGATTAAGGCTGATTTCCACATTTTTGTTGTGTGCCTGAACTTCTGAGGATTCTGCTGAGGCAATTAGAATGTCGTTAATGTCGAAGTCGCTTAAGCTTAGAGTAAAGTCTCTCGAACCGATTCTGTTAAGATCGAGTAGAGAATTTGTAAGACCTGTAAGTCTGTCTGCTTCGTCGAGAATGCGCTTTAAGTATTTTTCGTGTAATTCCGGCGGTATCGTTCCGTCGAGCATTGCCTGCAGATAGCCGCGTATTGAAGTTAGCGGTGATCTGAAGTCATGGGATACATTGGCGATGAATTTGCGCTGATCGTCCTCATGTGTATCGAGCTTGGTGGACATGAAGTTGAAGGTATTAATAAGGTAATCAAGTTCATCGCTTCCGTAAAGCTTGATTTGCGGCTTAAAGTTACCTGATGAGTATTCTCTGGCAGCAATAAGCATAGCGTTAATCGGCCTTAACAGGACGATAAGCGATATACACGTTGCTATAAGCGCAAGAAGCATAATTATAAAATAGAATCTGTATACTGCTTCAATATAGGCATATGCCGTAATGTTGATAGAATCCACTGCCTTACTCATAATAAGGTAACCACATGTTTTGTATCGTACATTGATAGGAACATATACACTTATATAGTTTTCATTGTAGTAATCGTAGAATGTGCCGGTCGTTTTATAGTCGCCTTTGAAGTAATCCAAGGTCTCGGTGATTAGGAACGACTTTGGAAGAGTGTATGAAGAGGAATTAACTGCACAATTAATGCCCCCGTCCTCATTTAAAAGCCAAATATCGCATCCTGTATATGAAGAGTAAGTACGCATATTTGTCAGAAGGCGCTTGTGATCGATAGAGCCCGTGTAATAGAGAAGACAGTAGGAGATTGAGAAAGAAGTCGCATTCTCATACAGCTTCTTGGCTTCGAGCTTGGCAAAGGAATTAACAAGAAACGGCTTGATTATAAACGATATGCACATAAGACTCAGAATGGCAAAAGCGAGATATGTCACTGCACATCTCGCCACTATTTTTTTAGTATTCATAATTTACCTTGTCTCGAATTTGTATCCGATTCCCCAAACTGTTGCCAGACGCCAATCGTCGGTGTCTTTAACTTTCTCACGAAGACGCTTAACGTGAACGTCTACCGTTCTTGTGTCGCCCAAATAATCGTAGCCCCAGATATGCTCAAGAAGCTGCTCTCTTGTAAATACCTGGTTAGGAGAAGAGCAAAGGAAGAAAAGGAGTTCCAATTCCTTTGGAGGCATATCTACTTTTTCGCCAAGATAAGTAACCGAATAGTTGGTAAGGTTGACGTTTAATCCCGGGAAGTCTACGACTTTCTGCGCTGTATTCTGCGTACTCGCAATTTCCGCCTGATGATAACGACGTAAAACTGCTTTAATTCTCGCAACAAGTTCTTTGTTGTCGAAAGGCTTGGTTACATAGTCGTCTGCGCCAAGCTCAAGACCAAGCACTTTGTCAAAAAGCTCACCCTTTGCAGATGACATAATAATTGGGGTAAGCGCTTTTGCACGAATCTCGCGGCATACCTGATATCCGTCGATACCGGGAAGCATGAGATCCAGCAATACGAGGTCAGGCTGGAAGTCATCAAAAGCTTTGACTGCGTCAAGACCGTCGTTTACAATTTTAGTTTCGAAGCACTCTTTTTCGAGATACAAAGAAACTAATTCTGCAATGTTTTCATCATCGTCTACGATTAATATTTTCTGTTTTGCTGACATAGTCCCTCCATTTAATCTATTGTTTATTTAAATTCTGCGATTGTTACACCTGCATCGCCTTCGCCGAAGACGCCTGCACGATAGGAAGTCACATATTTGCAACGCTTAAGGTGCTGGTGAACCGCGTTACGTAAGGCACCTGTGCCCTTGCCATGCACGATTCTTACACTGCTTAAATGCGACATATATGCATCATCCAGATATTTGTCCAGATGAGCCAAAGCTTCATCGACCGTCATGCCGATAAGATTGATCTCAGGACTTATTGTAGCGGCCTTTGAAAGGCCTGTCGATACGTAGGAATTCTTTTTCTTTTTGTTGGAGCTAAGGTCCTCGGCAACAAGGCTTAAGTCCTTGATATTAACCGCTGAGCGCATAATTCCCATCTGCACGAAGAGATTGCCTTTGGCATCGGGAAGCGTGTGAACTGTTCCGTTAAGATTAAGAGAATGCACTCTTACTGTATCGCCTATATGCAATGACGAAGGGTCTTTGATACCTTCGGTTACAATAGCCTTGCTCTCGAGATTCTCTGAAGACTTCTTAATCTGCTCTCTGACACGGGCGCGTTTCTTTTCCATTTCGGCAAGATTCTCCGAATCAGCGGCATATTTGTTGAAGTCTCTTATGGTCTGATCTGCAACTTCTTTGGCCTCCGAAAGAATGCGATTGGCTTCAAGAGAAGCCTCTTCCAGGAGTTTCTTTCGTCTGTCTGCTATATCATCCTGCTTTTTCGCAAGTGAATCCTTTAAATCTTTGATTTCTTTTTCGTATTTTGCGGCAGCGTCCTGTGAAGCCTGTAATGCCACACGACGTTCCTCGAGCTCCGACAATACGTCTTCAAAGGTCTCGTCGTTCTCGTTGATGCGGCTCTTTGCATCATCGATTATGTAAGAAGATAAGCCCAGCTTACCGGATATTGCAAAAGCATTACTTTTGCCCGGAACGCCAACCAGAAGCCTGTAGGTTGGGGAGAGTGTCTCCACATTAAACTCGCAGCAGGCATTTTCAACTCTGGGCGTCGATAAAGCGAAGACTTTAAGTTCGGCATAATGCGTGGTTGCCATAAGCTTGGCACCACGGTTCTTAAGATCGGTAAGAATTGCAATTGCAAGCGCCGCTCCTTCTGTAGGGTCCGTACCTGCACAAAGCTCGTCAAATAGAATCAATGAGTGTTCATTTGCATGTTCTTCAATATTAACTATATTCGTCATATGTGAAGAAAATGTACTTAGGTTCTGCTCGATACTCTGCTCATCGCCTATATCAGCATATACCTCTTCGAAAAGCGCCAACTCCGAACGATCGCCTGCCGGTATGTGAAGACCCCCCTGGCCCATAAGCGTAAGAAGACCGACAGTTTTAAGAGATACGGTCTTACCACCCGTGTTGGGACCGGTAACGATGAGAAGATCGAATTCATCGCCTAAGGACACATCGATCGGAACGATATGCTCCGCGTTAAGAAGCGGATGGCGCGCACGCCGTAAATTGATGATTCCTTTGGTGTTGAATACCGGTTTGACCGCATTGAAATCTTTCGCAAGCATACCACGTGCGAAGATGAAATCAAGCATGCTTAAGCATTTAAAATTGCCTCGAAGTTCTTCTATATGCTCCGCCGCGAGATTGGAGAGGCTTGAAAGTATAACCTCAATCTCTTCGGCTTCTTTTAACTCCAATTCCGTAAGCTCGTTATTGAGCCTGACTACTGCCATAGGTTCAATGAAGAAAGTTGAACCTTTTCCGCTTTGATCGTGGACCATGCCCGGAAGTCGGTTCTTTGCATCGGCCTTAACCGACAGACAATAACGACCATCTCTCATCGTGACTAAGTTATCCTGAAGGATACCCTCCGCACTTGCAGAGATAATAAGGGAATTCATTTCTGCTCTGATTCGCTCATTAACCGTCTTCATTTTACGACGTATAGACTTAAGAGCAGGGGATGCGTCATCGGAAATTTCCGTCTCCGAGATGATACATCGTGTAATTTCGTTATATAATTCCGGTATTGAAGACAGACCATGAAAAAGCTCTGAAAGGGAGTCATTAAAGTCATCGGCCTGTTCGTTTCTGTCGTAGCTTATGGCTCGTTTTGCGGTTGTGAGCAAGGAGCACATATGTAAAAGCTCTGTCTGATTGAGTACACCGCCGATTGAAAGGCGTTTCATTGCCTCGTGAAGATCATATACGCCCGAGAGATCAAGATCTCCGTGACGTAAGATTCTTGTCAGTGAATCGTTGGTTTCCTGTTGCATGGATTCTATTTTGGGAAGGTCGTAGGATGGCTTTAGGTCCATACAACGCTTCTTGCCTGATTCCGTAGCGGCATGGGTGACAAGCTTTTCGATAATTTTGTCGTATTCTAATGTTCTAAGCACTTTGTGGTTCATGCGCTTTTCTCCCATGAATATAATATATCAATTTTATTGTATCAGAATGAGCGGTAAATTCAAGCAAATATTGTATTTTGACACTGTTGTTTGTATAATTATTAGGTGAGGTATATTGTATGAGAATCAATATCAAGAGAAAACCTATTAATAAAAAGAAATTATTGCGCGGTATATTTGCTGCGGGTGTGATGGGGCTTGTCTTCGGAACAATTGCAGCATTGTCTTTCGCTTTTATTTTCAGGGGCCTTGAGGACTATATGGAGAGACGCTCGTCGGCAGTAATTATTCAGACTGAATCGGATAATACATCCGATAAAGCGGATAAAGTCAATCGGGATTTCAGCAATTCTGAGGATACCGGGTATCAGGAGCTTTATGCGATTGCGGCCAAAGTAGAAAAGGCAATAGTGCGTCTTAATGTGGTTCAGACGGAATCATACTCCGCAATGCAGGGTGATTCAAAAGTTAAAACGGGAATTGTATTTTCAAAGAGTGCAAAGGATATATATATATTGACAACGCCTAACTCGGCAAGAGGAAAGACCTTTGTAGATGTAACGTTTGCCGATGGCTTAACCATCCAGGGGCGCGTGATAGAAACGGATTATATCTCGGGTTTGTCGGTTGTAAGAGTAGAGGCAGCATGGATCAGTAATTCGGTGTTGGATGCAATGCCTACAATAGAACTTGCCAACTCCAATAAAGCAGCGGTCGGCGACAGGGTTCTTGCAATAGGCAATATTAACGGATATCTTACTTCTGCCGTTGCAGGTAACATATCAAGTATCAACAATACTTTTTCTGTTACGGACGGAGAATTGCAGATGTTGGGAACCGATATACCTGCGCGTGCTTCTACCAATGGATTTCTATTTAACAGTGAGGGTTTGTTATGTGGTATTATTTCTCACGATGCTGATTCGGCAGATAATGAGATTAATCTTATCAATGCAATCGGATGTTCCGATCTTACGGCAACAATCTATAAGCTTAGTGAGGGAATTCATTTCCCTTACATGGGCATTAGGACTAATACGATCAATTATATAACATCAGCAATTTATGATATTCCCCTCGGTATATTTGTAAGAGCCGTGGATATGGACTCCCCTGCATTTGAAGCGGGACTAATGGTTGGAGACATTATAGTTGCCGCCGGAGAGGAAGGTATGCTCACGGGAAGAAGGCTGCATTCATATCTTATGGGAATTAATCTGGATAAGGCCGGTGAAAGGGTGGTTGAATTCCGAGTTCTAAGAGCGAGCGAGGGAGGATATGAAAGCAAGATAATAAGTATAAATCTTTTGGACAGATAATATTAAAACATGAATTAACTATGGGCGGAAAGGAAAGAAATGAGATATATAGAGACTTTAAAAGAGGGAATGAATGTACAGGATATTTATCTTTGCAAGCAAAGAAGATGTGCACTCGTTACAAAGAATGGAAAGCAGTACGATGACATTATATTGCAGGATAAGACCGGTGTGATTAATGGTAAGATCTGGGAACCTTATTCGGGCGGAATTGATGAGTGTGATGATCTTGATTATGTTGAGGTAAGCGGTAAGGTAACCGAGTTTAACGGTAGTCTGCAGATAAGAGTTGAGAGACTCCGCAAGGTACATGAAGGTGAATATGTTCCGTCTGATTATATTCCGATGTCAGAATATGATATCGAGGAGATGTTCGGGAAAGTTTTAAAGCTCGTGGAATCGGTTAAGAACCCGTATCTTAATGCATTGCTAAAGCACTTCTTTGTTGAGGATGAAAAAATGGTGAAAGCCTATAAGCATCAATCGGCAGCAAAGTCAATACACCACGGATTCGTTGGCGGTTTGTTAGAGCATTCGCTATCGGTTGCGGTTTCGTGCAATTATATTGCAGAACATTACAAGTTCTTAAATCGTGATTTACTTATTACCGCTGCGTTACTTCATGATATAGGTAAGACCAGAGAGTTCTCAGCCTTCCCGCTTAATGATTATACGGATGAAGGCAATCTATTAGGACACATCGTTATGGGATCCGAGATGGTGGGAGAAGCTGCTAAGGATATAGAGGGATTCCCGGAAGCGCTTTTAAACGAACTTAAACATTGTATCTTGTCACATCACGGCAAGCTTGAATTTGGTTCACCTAAAAAGCCTGCGCTTGTAGAAGCTGTTGCCCTTAACTTTGCGGATGATATGGATGCTAAGCTTGAGTATTATAAGGAGTTGATGAATGCTCCTGTAACAGAATCGGGCGAATGGATGGGATATAACAGGTTCTTTGAGACAAATGTCAGAAGAACTACGGAGAAGTAAGATACGTATGAATAAGAATGATATCTTTGAACTTACAATTGAAGATATGAGTCATGATGGAGAGGGAATCGGTAAAGTTGACGGATTCCCGCTCTTTATTAAGGACGCAATTATTGGTGACGTGATTGAGGCAAAGGTTACTAAGCTTAAAAAGAACTATGGATATGCGCACCTTAATGCAATCATTGAGCCTTCCGGTCTGCGTGTTGAACCAAGGTGTACTTTACATAGAAAATGTGGCGGATGCCAGATACAGGCAATGGACTATCAGGCACAGCTTAAATTTAAACAGGATTTAGTTATTAACAATTTGATGAGAATAGGCGGTTTTGGTGAGAATGTCATCTGCAAGATGGAGCCAATCGTCGGGATGGAGAATCCATATAGATATCGTAATAAAGCACAGTATCCTGTCGGGATAAAGGATGACCATATAGTTATGGGATTCTACGCAGGGCGCAGCCACGATATAATGGAATGTGACGACTGTGTTCTCGGTGATGAGGGCAATTCCGATATTTTACGCGTAGTGAAGGATTATATGAAGACGTATAGTGTTCCTGCATATAATGAGGAGTCTGCAAGAGGCCTTATCCGTCATATTCTTATCCGTAAGGGCTTTGCTACGGGAGAATGGATGGTATGCCTTGTTATAAGTAAAGATAGCCTTCCGCATAAAGAAGAATTGGTTCGAATGCTTACGGAGCTTGA
>JAILJL010000042.1 GCA_024694785.1 Lachnospiraceae bacterium | reverse complement strand
CTGCTTATCTATGTCAGTTGCAAATATTTTGATTTTCTCTAACGGTAAATGTCTGGACAATGCCATAACCAAAGAGTATGGTTCGTCGCCTGTCGAGCAGGCAGCGCTCCAAATCTTAAGATTCGGGCCAAACATCTTGATCAGATTAGGAAAAACCTCTTTATCGAGGATATCCCACTGTTCCGGGTTACGATAGAACTCAGATACATTAATCGTAAGAAAGTTGACAAATTCCTCGAAACGAGCTCTGTCACCGCGAATTAATGCAACATATTGATCATATGTGCTGCACATATTCTTACCGATCAGCGTATCAATACGCCTTTTCATCTGTTTCTCTTTGTAAGCGTTAAGATCAATCTTTGTAAGATTTAATACATCGCTCTTAAATTTCTCGTAACCTTCAAGAATAGGCATTGATTCACCTCATTTACTGTTTGTCTGCTACATCATCGGAAGCATCTGCAGGTGCATCCGGTTCAAGCATTGCCTTGATGCTTAAGCTAATCTTCTTATCAGCTTCGTTAAAATCTACAATCTTTGCTTCGATTGTATCTCCGATTTTAAGTGCATCAGCAGGCTTTTCGATATGCTCTTTTGAAATCTGTGAAACATGTAATAAAGCATCCACACCTTCACCAAGTTCGATGAAAGCACCGAAGTCTGTCATTCTTGCAGCTTTGCCCTTAACGATATTACCTACGGCAAAACGTGTTGTGGCATCGCGCCAAGGATTCTCGTCTTCGAATTTTCTTGAAAGAGCAATCTTTGTATCTTTAATAGCCTTAACGAATACTCTAACGCTATCGCCCGGCTTAAAGAACTTCTTAGGGTTGTCAATTCTTCCCCATGACATTTCAGAGATATGAAGAAGTCCGTCAGCACCACCGAGGTCTACGAATGCACCAAAATCTGTTACATTCTTGATTGTACCTTCGATTACATCGCCTTCTTTGATTCTCTGTAAAAGTTCTGCCTGTGCCTCGGCTCTTGCCGTAGCTACAAGCTGCTTTCTGTCACCGATTATTCTGTGACGTCTCGGATTAAATTCTGTAATTACGAATTCAATCTCCTGATCTTTGTACTTTGAAAGATCCTTCTCAAATGTATCCGATACAAGACTTGCAGGAATGAATACCTTTGCTTCGTCAACGATAACGCTGATACCGCCCTTTAATACTTCGGATACCTTAGCTTTTAAAATCTCATGATTCTCGAATGCTGCAGCAAGTCTCTCGTTACCTGCTTCTGCACGGAGTCTCTTATAGGAAAGCATTACCTGACCTTCTCCGTCGTTAACTTTAACGACTTTGACTTCCATCTTATCGCCAGGCTTTGCAACAGTAGTTAAATCTACAGGTTCATTGGAATATTCACTGCGTGAAAGAATTCCGTCTGCTTTATAACCGATATTAAGAACAATCTCTTCCGGTTTAACGCTGATAACTGTACCTTCAACGACCTCCCCATTCCTTATAGTTTTAAAAGATTCTTCAAGCATTTGTTCAAAACTTATTTCTGACATTAGTTTGAACCTCCTCAATTAATTTGTTTGGGGTTGATGCCCCTGCAGTAATACCTACAGAATGGACCTCTTGAGCAAAATCAAACTCAAGATCGTTGATGGTTTGAATATAGTAAGTATTTGCACATGTATCTAAACAGATCTCATACAACTTGCGTGTATTGGAACTGGTCATACTCCCGATAACAATCATGCAATCAGAAGCAGCTGCAAGAGACTTGGCTTCCTCTTGCCTCTCTCTTGTAGCGTTACAAATGGTATTTATAACATTTATATCATACCTTTTTTTACGAATAATTTCAACTAATTGTTCAAATTTATTAAGATTAAATGTTGTTTGTGAAACAACGCATATTTTTTCACCGCTTTCGGCCGTGAACTTTTCGGCCTCTTCCACCGAGTCGATTATCTCAACACGCGTATTTTCGCACCATCCTTTGATTCCGATTACCTCAGGATGATTTTTGTCGCCAATTATCAGAATTGTTTCATTCATTTTTGCATGCTCGTTAACCGTATTATGGATTTTCTTAACGTTCGGGCATGTAGCATCTTCAACCGTAAAAGAGCTTTTACGCAATAATTCTTCTTCTTTTTTGGTGACACCGTGCGATCTTATTACGATTATGCCTTTAGAATATTCCGATAATTTATCAAGATTATCAATAACCTTAACTCCGCGCTCGGAAAGCTCTTTGATAACTTCTTCGTTATGAATGATCGGACCGTAAGTATATATCGGAAGGCTGTTATCTTCCGAAAGCTTATATACCTTATTGACGGCAAGCTTTACTCCAAAGCAAAATCCCGCCGTCTTTGCAACCTTAATTATCGTTTTTTTTTTACGTGTGAAGCGATTGTCTCAACCACTTCGTCAATCGTCATATTCGAAGAATCAACCAAGATAGCATCATCCGCCTGCTTTAACGGCGCGATCTCCCTATGCATGTCTCTGTAATCACGTTCTTCGATATCTTTTTTGATCTTCTCGATATCCGGGTTTTCACCTTTTTCCACAAGCTCCGTATAACGTCTTCTCGCACGCTCTTCAACCGATGCTGTAAGATATATCTTAAGATCGGCATTCGGCAATACGCAGGTACCTATATCACGGCCATCCATTATAACATCATTCTCATGTGCAAGGCTCTGCTGAAGCTCAAGAAGATGTGCTCTTACAGGTCCGTATACACTTGAAGCGGATGCCATATTACCGACTTCTTCGGTTCTAAGATAAGGAGTTACGTTCTCTCCGTTAAGAATTACCTGCTGAACGCCATTTTTGTACTCTATTGTGACGGTTGCATTCTTAACAGCTGCACAGATTCCTTCTTCATTGTCCTTATCAAGCCCTTGTCTTATAAAGAAAACCGCCAAAGCTCTGTACATTGCTCCGGTATCAACATAGATAAAAGAAAGATTCTTGGCCAATGTCTTGGCTATTGTGCTTTTACCTGCACCTGCAGGACCGTCTATTGCTATATTGTAACTCATATGCCCTCCTATACTTCATCTATTCCCTTGCCCGCAGCCATTCCGGTAGACCATGCTATCTGAAGATTAAATCCTCCCGTATAAGCATCTACATCTATCATTTCTCCGGCAAAGTAAAGATTCTTAATAATCTTTGATTCCATTGTCTTCGGATTAATATCTTTAATTGACACACCGCCTCTTGTGACGATGGCCTCGTCAAAACCACGCATTCCTTTTATGGTAAGCGGCATTTTCTTAATCAGTGACACGAATTCGTTACGCATTGCTGCGGTTATCTCGCACACTTTGATATCCGGATCTATGCCCGAAAGCGCCACCATAACAGGCGTTAATTTGCCCGGGAAAAGCGCCGTCACCGCATTTTTGAATTGCTTGGTCTTATATATATCGAATTCACGAAGTACTCTTCTGTCAAGTTCCTCATAAGACATCGCGGGCTTTAGGTCTATATAAAGCTTAAGCTTCTCTTTTTCAAGTCGCTCATTCACTACCGCCGAAGCAGATATAATAATCGGTCCGCTTACGCCAAAATGTGTAAAGAGCATCTCGCCGAAATCTTTGTAAAGAAGTTTATTTTTGCTGTCATATATCGAGGCCTCGACATTTTTAAGCGATAACCCCATTAAATCCGCTACAAATATCTCTTCTGTCTCAAAAGGGACAAGCGAAGGGACAAGCGATTTGATAGTATGTCCTGTACTCTCGGCCCATTTTATACCATCGCCCGTACTTCCGGTAGAGGAATAAGATACACCGCCTGTTGCCAATATAACAGCATCGCTCTTAATCTCTTCGTTTTTTAAACGAATACCGCAGGCAACTCCATCTTCAATAATTAATGACTTAACCTCTGTATTAAGACGTATTTCAACGTTACGTCTATGTAATTCGTTCTGCAATACTTTGATTACATCGGAAGAATGATCGGATTCCGGAAATACTCTGTTACCGCGTTCGTATTTAACCTTAAGACCTATGTTCTCAAAGAAATCAATGGTCGCAGCATTATCGAATGCATATATGGAGGAATACATGAATTTACCATTATGCACGATATTCTTAAATAATTCCTCGATGTCACAGCTATTGGTAAGATTGCAGCGTCCCTTACCGGTTATATATACTTTCTTGCCGAGCTTTTCATTCTTCTCAACAAGAATTACTTTATTACCATTATTTGCGGCTGCTATCGCAGCCATCATACCGGCAGCACCACCGCCGATGACTATAACTTTTTTCATACTTACTCCGGTCTTGGATATCTTCTTACTGCCGATTCATCAAAATAATCAATTTCATCGGAACCGTATACCTGATAATCATCCCATATATTCTCAAGGTCTTCCAGCGTCTTAACGACCTGAGACCGTTTCTTCATACAAACCGATATTATTAATGCATTGACAATCGAAAGCGGTGCAACAAGCGAATCCACAAACGACGCCATGTGGCTTTCTGCAACCAGATTACAGGAACTGTATAGATTAAGCGGTGAATGAACCGAATCCGATATCGTAATAACTTTGGCGCTTCTCATATTTGCAAATTCAAGCGCTTTAATTGTTCTCATCGAATATCTCGGGAAGCTTATACCTATTACAACGTCATCCTTTCCAATATGAACCATCTGCTCAAAAATCTCGCTTACGGAGGTAGTCTTAATCTGTCTTATATCCGAGAATACCAGATTAAGGTAAAAGCTCAAGAAATCGGCAAGCATCTCACATGAACGTAATCCTATTACATAGATCGTCTTGGCATTAAGTAAAAGCTCCGTCGCGCTGTCAAATGCGGAATCATCAATCTTTGAAAGCGTATTCTTGATACGGTCGATATCCGAAGTAAGCACGGATGACAATAGATTATCCTTATCGAGTCTGCCGAAATTCACTTCCACCTTGTCGGAGGAATACAATTTCTCCATTACCAGCTCTTCGAGCGCTTTTTGAAATTCCGGATATCCCTTATATCCTAAGGTGGATGCAAATCTTACAACCGTAGATTCACTTACACCAACAGCTTCTCCAAGCTTCGCAGCAGTAAAAAATACCGCTTTATCATACTCTTCCGTTATATACTTTGCCAGATATCTTTGACCCTTACTTAATGAACCATACTTGTCATTAATCCTGGTCAATAAATCGTTCTTGTAAGCCATAAGTTCCTCACTTTTTGTGATTTTTCTATGTTATTTTATCATAAAAATGACATCCGAACAATAAAAAAAGTACCCGAGAAATTTCTCGGGTACTTATAAATACTGGAATTATACGGAATAAGAACCTGTCTTCTTATCTGCGATTGTAGTATCAATCTTACTATCCTGAGCATCTCTGTAGTTAAAGTAGTCAACTGCTACCTTCGGGAATAACGCATAAGTAAGAACGTCTTCTTCCTGCTTGATATATTGAGCTGCTTCCTTACGTAAGGTATCAAGCTCGTTATCAAGTAAATCTGCAGGTCTGCAGGTAATCTGCTTCTCATCGCCCAATGCTTTCTTTACAAGTTCAGGATTAAAAGGCTTAACCGTCTGACCATATTCACCCTTAAGGATTGCCTTGGTCTCCTTTGTTATAACCTTATATCTCTCGCCACTAAGTACATTAAATACGGCCTGTGTACCTACAATCTGTGATGACGGAGTAACAAGCGGCGGCTCACCTAAGTCTTTACGAACTCTAGGGATTTCCTTTAATACTTCTTCATACTTATCTTCAGCATGCTGCTCTTTAAGCTGAGAAATCATGTTGGAAAGCATTCCGCCAGGTACCTGATATCTTAATGTATTGATATTAACTCCGAGAACCTTGGTATTAAGCTGTCCGGATGCAATATACTTCTCACGAAGCGGTCTAAAGTAATCTGCAATCTCTGCAAGTAAATCCTGATCGAGACCTGTATCATAAGGTGTTCCGCGAAGCGTCTCAACCATAACTTCCGTTGCAGGCTGTGATGTGCCAAGAGCAAGAGGGCTCATTGCGCAGTCAATTACGTCAACGCCGGACTCAATTGCTTTAAGGTAAGTCATGGATGCAACACCGGATGTATAATGTGTATGTAACTGAATCGGGATTTCAACCGACTCCTTTAATGCTGTGATTAACTCTTCTGCACGATATGGAGTAAGCAGACCTGCCATATCCTTAATACATAAGGAATTAGCGCCCATATCTTCGATTCGCTTTGCAACATCTTTCCAATAATCAAGTGTATATGCATCACCCAAAGTATAAGAAAGTGCTATCTGAGCATGAGCTTTTTCCTTATTGGCTGCATTAACGGCTGCCTGTAAGTTTCTGATATCGTTAAGACAGTCAAAAATACGGATTATATCAATACCGTTTGCAACTGACTTCTGTACGAAATACTCAACAACATCATCTGCATAATGACGATAACCAAGGATATTCTGTCCTCTGAAAAGCATCTGAAGCTTGGTATTCTTAAAACCGTCACGAAGCTGTCTTAATCTTGTCCATGGATCTTCATGCAAGAATCTGAGACATGCATCAAATGTCGCACCACCCCAGCATTCTACCGAATGATATCCGACTTTATCCATTTTATCAATAATCGGCAACATCTCTTCTGTTGTCATTCTTGTTGCGATCAATGACTGATGCGCATCACGAAGAACTGTCTCTGTAATGCCGACTTTCTTCTTAGTAATCTCTGCCATTTATTTTTCCTCCTAAACCCCAAAGATTGCCATGAATACACCGGCTGCAACTGCAGTACCGATAACTCCGGCTACGTTAGGTCCCATTGCATGCATAAGTAAAAAGTTCGTAGGATCCTCTTCAGCTCCGACCTTCTGTGCAACACGCGCAGACATAGGAACTGCGGAAACACCTGCGGCACCGATTAACGGATTGATCTTGCCGCCCGAAATCTTACACATAAGCTTACCGAAAAGTACTCCGGCTGCAGTACCGAATGCAAAAGCTGCAAGACCGAGGAATACAATCTTTAATGTATCGAACTTAAGGAAGTTCTCTGCCGAAGTTGTACCACCAACGGATACACCGAGGATAATAACAACAATATACATTAAAGCATTAGATGCAGTTTCTGTAAGCTGTTTAACAACGCCTGATTCTCTATCCCGAGATGCAGGGCGGCACAGAGCCCCGCCAGGTTCCCGCACAGAGAGGAAAGCAGCTC
>JAILJL010000001.1 GCA_024694785.1 Lachnospiraceae bacterium | reverse complement strand
ATTATAGTAGCTTCCGATCATTCGCTTGAGGATATTCTCAATGCGGCAAAGGGAGTTCTTGAAATTGAGACCGCAGTTGGCCGCGAGATTACTTCCACCGATCTTGAAGGCGAAGCAGTAACCGAATCCGATGTGCCGAAGGCTGAGGTTGTAACTGAGAACAAAAATGTCCCGGCAGCAAAGGCACAGCAGGCGGCTGCAGGCAGCAAGGCACCTGCAAATAAGCAGGCTGTTACAAGCAGAACGGTACGTGTTGATATAGAGAAGCTTGATACTCTTATGAATCAGGTTAGTGAGCTTATTATTGCAAAGAACTCACTTGTCTCGATTTCCGGTGCCGAAGGTAACGGAGGACAGAGCCAGTCATTTACGGAACAGATAGAGTATCTTGAGAGAATTACCACTTCACTTCATGAATCCGTTATGAAGGCAAGAATGGTACCTATCGAAAGCGTAGTTAACAAATTCCCTCGTATGATCAGAGACTTATCCAAAACTCTTAACAAGAAGATGGAATTGGTTATGACCGGTGAGGATACTGAACTCGATCGTACGGTAGTCGATCAGATTGGCGATCCGTTACAGCACTTATTAAGAAACTCCGCAGATCATGGTCTTGAAAGCGATGATGTACGTATCAAAAGAGGCAAGCCTGAAATCGGTAAGATTTTCCTTAACGCATATCAGGAAGGCAATAACGTTGTTATCGAAGTAGGTGATGACGGTAATGGTATTGATACTCAGCAGGTTAAGCAGAAGGCTATCGAGAGAGGTCTTGTATCAGCAGATCAGGCAGAGACATTATCACAGAAAGAAATTATTGATTTCCTCTTTATGCCGGGATTCTCAATGGCCAAGAAGGTTTCGGATATTTCCGGAAGAGGCGTTGGACTTGATGTTGTTAAGTCCAATATCGAGGCTTTAGGCGGCGATGTAGAAGTTAAGTCAAGTCTTGGTGAAGGTTCAAAGTTCATCGTAAGACTTCCATTAACACTCGCTATTATCCAGGCTTTAATGGTAGAAATCGAAGATGAGAAATATGCTATAGCATTAGGTTCTATCCAGAATATCGAAGATATTCCTGCAAGTGATGTTAAGTATGTTCAGGCGAAGGAAGTTATTACGTTACGTGGTTCGGTTATTCCTCTTATTCGTCTTGACAAGATGCTTGACGTTGAGAGAAAAGATCCTGAGGCAGAAGAGAAGAAGGCAAATCTTACGGTTGTTATCGTTAAGAAGGGCGATAATTTTGCAGGTCTTGTAGTTGACAGACTTATGGGTCAGCAGGAAATCGTTATTAAGTCTCTTGGAAAGTACATTAACAATAATAAGATGATCAGCGGCGCAACTATTTTGGGTGATGGCGAAGTTGCTCTTATCTTAGACGCTAATACATTAATTTAGGAGGTCTTAAGCTATGGCAGATAATAAAGCATTAATGACAGAAGCAGATTCCAAACAGTATATTGTGGTTAAGATTGGAAATGAGCAGTACGGTATCGACATCAGCTATATTGACAATATAGTTCGTATGCAGAAGATAACCAGAGTTCCGAAGGCTCAGAGTTATTTTAAGGGAATCATCAATCTCCGTGGTGAAGTTGTACCGGTTATGACAATAAGAGTACGTATGGGCCTTGAGATGGATGAATTCACCAATGACACAAGAATTATTATTTTGAAGATGGAAGAGCATGGTAAGCTTGGAGTTATAGTAGACCAGGTAAAGGAAGTTGTTACTTTGACTCCTAATGAGATTGATCCTTATATTCCGGATACAAGAGATGAAAAGAGTGCTTTTATCAAAGGAATCGGTAAGAATAACAATCAGCTTATATCATTACTTGAACTTAATTCCATTATCGAAGACAAAGAAGCAATCTAACATAAGATTGGCAGTAGAGGGACCCTTTTGGGTGGTCTCTCTATTGTCATAAATAAGGAGGACTTAATGGCGGGATATAGTTTGGAAGATGTCAATAATATATATTTTGACGTCTTAAAGGAAATCGGTAACATAGGAGCGGGCAATGCGACAACGGCGATTGCATCCATGCTTCAGATCCGTCTTAATATGAATGTTCCGAAAGTTCAGCTTTTGACATTCCCGGAACTCGGCTCTGCAGTCGGCGGAGAAGAGGACCAGGTTGTCGGAATTTTCCTGGAAGTCGGATCGGATATATCGGGAAGTATGATGTTCATATTGACGATCGAGTCCGCGAAATTTTTGGTTAATAAATTGATGTATAGGGAAGCAGATGCCGAGGTTAAATTTGACGAGATGGAAATGTCGGCATTAAAGGAAATCGGTAATATTATTACCGGTTCGTATTTAAATGCGCTTTCTTCAATGACGGGACTTACGATAACTCCGTCAATCCCGTATATCGCAATTGATATGGCAGCGGCGATTCTTTCGGTGCCGGCCATTGAATTCGGACAGTATGGAGATCATGCTTTACTTATTCAGACAGAATTCGGTGATGATGTACTTATAGACGGATACTTTATTTTATTACCGGAATTAGAGTCATATGCTAAGATTTTAAGTTCTTTGGGCATTCAGATGTAGGAGTGTAGTTAATGCTAAGTGATATGATTAAAGTCGGAATGGCAGACTTGAAGACAGGAAAAGACAATGATATCATAACGACGCTTGGTCTTGGTTCTTGTATCGGTATTGCATTATATGATTCTGCCACCAAAATAGGCGGACTTGCACATATTATGCTTCCTGACTCCACTGCCATTAAGAATAATTCAAATATAGCTAAATTTGCTGACACCGGCATTAATGAACTTCTCAATCAGATGCTTGCGATGGGCGCGTCCAAATCGAGAATTGTTGCCAAGATCGCAGGCGGTGCAAGTATGTTCGAAATGAAGGGGCTATCGAACATCGGTAATGTAGGTGACAGAAATGCAGAAGCTTCCCGTAATACGCTAAAAGCGCTTGGAATCAAGCTTATTGCAGAAGACTGCGGAAAGAATTACGGTCGTACCGTAGAGCTATATTGCGATACGGGAAAATTTGTTATCAAATCTGTAGGAAAAGATATTAAAGAAATATAAAATATGTTATTCTATTATTAGGGAGTGTATAGTATGAAGACCAAATATATTCCGCCGATTATAATGTTGGCAGCGGGATTGATAAGGGCAATCGCAGGGGTGTTCTATCGACAGGATATAAAGGATTTCTTATGGTCTATACTTATTGTAATGATTATCTTTTACATCATTGGCAGTGTTGTCAAGGTTGTTCTGGATAAGTCAATAGTCATTGCGGAAGAAGAGAATAATCCGGAAGATGATGTTGACATTGTTCTTGATACACCGGAGGGTGAAGATAAAGAACGCGAGAACTTCGAGCAGGAACCTACGGATGGGTTCGATTTTGTTGAGAAAGTTAATGAAAACGAGTAATTATTAAGTCTGTAAGTAATTACTTTTTTGGAGGACAGACATGAAGGCTGATGAAAAAGAAAACTTGTGGCTTAAATATCGTAAATCTCCTACCCCGGAGTTGAGGGAGCAGCTTATCTTGGAGTATGCACCTTTGGTCAAGATTGTTGCCGGAAGATTAGGGATGTATCTGGGCGGCAATATTGAGTTTGAGGACTTGGTCAGCTATGGTATTTTTGGACTTATTGACGCTATTGATAAGTTTAACCTTGAGAAAGAGGTCAAATTCGAAACTTATGCCAGCCTGAGAATTAGGGGAGCTATACTGGATCAGGTTAGAAAAATGGACTGGATTCCTCGTACGGTACGACAGCGTCAGAAGCGCATCGATGAAGCTATCAAGACTATTGAGGCAAATTCCGGCAAGGCAGCAACCGATGAGGAAATCGCCAAGGTTCTAGATATCTCAAATGATGAGTTTCTGGAATGGCAAAGCCAGATGAAAGTTACGAATGTTATATCCTTGAATGAATTCGTGGACCAGGGTCCCGAGCCTGTTATGGATGCAAGGAATAACAGCCATTTTATCGAGCCCGAGAAGAATATGGAAAAAGAGGGCCTTAAAGACGCATTAAAGGTTGCGCTTGAGGCTTTAACCGAAAAAGAGAAACAAGTTATATTACTTTATTATTATGAGGAGATGACCTTAAAGGAAATAAGCTTAATTCTGGAGGTTACCGAATCACGTGTATCACAGTTACATACAAAGGCATTGGGAAAGATGAAAGAGCATATGGGAGACTTTGTCGACCTGTTGTATGATTAGGAGGGGAAATATGCCACAGAAGAATGCGTATGTTCAGTTGGTTGTAAAAAGCGACGAAACGTATGCGGTAATACATCCGCCGGTTGAAGGCGGCACACCGCTTAAAGTTTCAGACGTTATAGCTTATTTTGACAGACAACAGCTTAAAGAGTATGATCTTAAGGCTGTTGCCGCTGCATGTAATAATTTATCACAGGTTACAGAGTTTAAAGTGGGAATGGCACCGTTTAGGCCATATAATGAGTTGATGGATGTTGATGTATCAATTGACAGAATGCAGGCGGTATGTCGTTTCTTTCCACCTTCTCAGGGCGGTTCATTAATGGATGAGCGTGAAATCTGTACGCAGTTGCAGCAGAGCAAGATTACCTTTGGAATTGATCCTATGGCAATCAAGCAGTTCCTTGCGGACAGAGTATATAATACGGATCTGGTATTTGCCGTTGGTAAAGAGCCTCGTCAGGGACACGACGGTAAGATAGAATATTATTTTAATACTTCTCTTAGTACCAAACCGAAGAAGAACGAAGACGGAACGGTTGATTATCACAACCTTAATACGGTATCCATGGTTGAGAAAGGTCAGAAGCTTGCAACACTTATAGCAGCAGATCACGGAGATCCGGGTACGGATGTTATGGGCAATGTAATAAAGCCCTATAATGTCAGAGAATTCCATCTTGATTTCGGTAATAACATTGTTGCAAATGAAGAAAGAACAGAGATCTTTTCCGAAGTTACCGGTCATGCTACGGTAGTGGATGGCAAGGTTTTTGTATCAGATGTACTTGAGATTCCGGCTGATGTCGACAATTCAACCGGAGATATTGATTATAACGGTTCTGTTCTTATCAAGGGTAATGTTAAGAGCGGATTCAAAGTTTCCGCAAAGGGAGATATTGTAGTAGAAGGCGTAGTAGAAGGCGCTTATATGCATTCGGACGGCCAGATTATTATTAAACGTGGTATTCACGGAATGAATAAGGGCGTGCTTGAGGCCGGAAGCAATGTTATCAGTAAGTTCATTGAAAGTGCTACTGTTTCAAGCGGTGGATATATTGAAACCGAAGGTATTATGCATTCAAAAGTTGCTGCCGCGACAGAAATTCAGGTATCAGGTAAAAAAGGACTTGTTGCCGGCGGTGTTATTAGAGCAGGTCATCTTGTTCAGACACAGGTTCTCGGCTCGGAAATGGGTGCACAGACTGTAGTTGAAGTCGGATCCAGTCCTGAGAAAAAGGCAAGATATAACCAGCTTTCTGATGTAATCAAGGAAAAGAAGAAAGAATTAGATACAATTAAGCCTATTCTTACTACTTTCTCCGAGAAAATAGCACAGGGCATACAATTACCGAAGGATAAGCTTTTATATGTTCAGAAGCTTGCGGGATCATATAAGGCTATGCAGGCGGAACTTGAACCATTAAGAGAAGAGCTTGCAAAGCTTCATGAAGAAATATCTTCAACCAGCGATGCAAGAGTTAAGGTTGGCAAGACTGTATATCCGGGAGTTACGATTGTTATTGCGGAAGTAAGTCTTACAACTCGTGAGCCCAGATCCTTCTGCCAGTTCGTAAGAGAAGGCGGAGAAGTGGCTGTAAGAAATCTTTAATTCCAAGAAAGCGAGGTGGCCCTTATGTCAATAAGTCCGGTTAATTTTAATGGCCTGATGCAACGCACTAACGATGTAAGTGCCGTTAAAGCCAATGAGGATAATCATCCTATAGTTGAACAACAGCATATTGGTGCTATGCAGGAAAAGAAGCTTGACGAGAAAATGCACAGGGTTAATGATTCTGAAAATAGGGATGAGACAGATACAAGACATGATGCGAGAGAAGAAGGACGTAATAAGTACTTCTCTACTCGCGATGAGAGTAAAAAGAAAGTACCTAAGGACAAAGTTTTCAAAAAGCACGAATCCGGAGGTTTTGATATTAGAATCTGATTATATCGGATGTTGAGGAAGTTACGATGGGTGTACTGGAAGCTGTACTTATAATTATAGGTGTGGTATTCGTCTTTGCCAGTTTCTTTATTCCTGACAGGCTTACTGCAAAAGAAGCCGAGAAGGTATCAAGATTGAGCGAAGATCAGCTTAAAATAATAGTTGAGCGTAAGCTCAAAGAAGCAGAAGACACGATTGATTCTACCATTGACAATCGTGCCGATTTGTATGCGGAAAAAGCAGAAAGAATGCTTGAGAAAGAATCCACCGAGAAGTTGATGTCTATAAGCGAGTATTCGGACGGAGTATTGGAACAGATTAACAAAGCGCATCAGGAAATAATGTTTCTGTATAGTATGCTTAACGATAAACATTCCGAGCTTACTTCTTTTGCGACGGAATTAAGTTCTTTAAAGACCGATGTGCAAGCATTTAATGACAGAACCGCAGAGCTTCTTAAAGAACAGACAATGGTATCCGAAAAAGCAGCCATGCCGGAAGAAATTATCGAGACGGAGCCCACAGTGGAAGAAGAGATTGATCCGAGTCTTGTAAAGAATCATAATGAATTGATTCTGGAGGCTTATAAAGAAGGTCAAGACGAAGTTGATATTGCACGTTCTCTGGGTCTTGGAATAGGAGAAGTAAGACTTGTAATTGACCTTTATAAGGGAGAAAGTAAGAATGAAGTTTAAATATTATTTAAGAGGCGCCGGCGTTGGGCTTATCGTTGCCGCAGTGATTCTTATGATTGCTTTTTCCAAACATAATAAAAAGCTTACTGATGATGATATAATCAAAAGAGCTGAAGAACTTGGAATGGTAATGGTCGACGATATCGATAACGGAAGCAGAGAACAGGATGAGAATAACCCGGAGGATGACACTCCTGATAATGAGAATCCCGGTGAAGAGCTTCCGGATGATGAGACACCGGATGATAATAATGATGATGCAAATGATGATGCAAATGATGATAATTATGAACCGGACCAAGAGGTTTCATTTCAAATAAGAAACGGAGAGTTCTCTGATGTTATAAGTAATCATCTTTTTGAACTTGGATTGATTGATGATCCGGTTAAATTTAATGACTGGCTGATTCAGCATAGATACGACGGTGAACTTTGTACGGGAACTTTTATGATTCCGGTGAATTCTTCATACGAAGAGATAGTCGCTATATTAATGAATAATAACTAATTGAAAATGTCGGTTCGTCCGACATTTTTTATTGTTGTACTTGCAAAGTGAATCGGAATATGATAGAATACATCAGTCTGAGTTCGTATGCGTATACGGCGAAGACATGTAACTATATTAATCACATATGCGGACTTACGGGAAATGGTGCCTATGGTTTTCCCTTTGAAAGAGGCATATGGAAGTTTTAACCAATGGAGGTAATAAAATGGGCGTAATTTCTATGAAGCAGTTATTGGAAGCAGGTGTTCATTTCGGACATCAGACAAGAAGATGGAATCCTAAGATGGCTCCGTACATCTATACAGAGCGTAACGGAATTCATATCATCGACTTACAGAAGTCTGTAGGAATGGTTGACGATGCATATAGGGCAATCGCTGACATCGCAGCTAACGGTGGTACAGTTCTTTTTGTAGGAACCAAGAAGCAGGCTCAGGAAGCTGTTCAGACAGAAGCAGAAAGATGCGGTATGTACTATGTTAACGAGAGATGGTTAGGTGGTATGCTTACCAACTTCAAGACTATCCAGAACCGTATCCAGAGATTAAAGACTATCGAGAAGATGGCAGAAGATGGTACATTTGATGTATTACCTAAGAAGGAAGTTATCGAGATCAAGAAGGAATGGGCTAAGTTAGAGAAGAACCTTGGCGGTATCAAGGAAATGAAGAAGATTC
>JAILJL010000160.1 GCA_024694785.1 Lachnospiraceae bacterium | reverse complement strand
TACCAATCTCAAGAAGAAGTGGTATGCATTGCTTGGGATGCCCTTCTTCACAGATGGAATCTATTGAAGAAGCAGCTATGGTTCACGGAATCGATCCTGATGAATTGGTTGAGTCAATTAATAATTTCTTAATGGCTCAGGGCTAATATCAAACTAAAAACAATAGCCGGTACTAAATGTACCGGCTATTATTAATTACTTAAAGTTTAAATAGTGTCTGTAACGCCTTTGGTCCAAGAAGCACTGAGTAGTGCTCGTTAAAGAAGGCTTCCAGTGAAGGTGAATATTTCTTTTGCTTTGCATATTCCGAAAGGATATTGCAAATCTTGCTGAATTCTTCAGCGTTATGCTCCCCCTGATGAAGGAACAGATAATAGTTGTCATCACTTAAGTTGTGGAATAAGTAGTTGTTCGAGTTGTAGATAGGAGCAATTATCTTGGCTACCTGTTCTACGTCGTCGAAAGAAGAAAGAATAAAGAGCTTGGTTCTGTAGCTTTTATGAGCTAAGTCCACAGGATTCTGTTCGCCTTTTTCTATGTTCTTCTCGCTTTCTTTTACTCTATTCTTAATTTGATTTAATAAGTCAAGTAAATTAGGACCGCCTTCCAAAATAGGGATTTCGTTGTCCTCTGCAAATGAAGGTTCATCTTCGTCGCTATCTTCAGAAGGTGAAAAGTTGGAAAATCTTGTATCCAGCTCCTCAGGGTCTTCAACTTTAGTGATGATAAGAATAATTGATTCTGTTGATAGTGGGATAGCCTCTATCATAAGCGGAATATTCTCTGCTTCGAATCCAAATTCGAAAGCTGCCTGCTGCATCATGTCGCGGAATAATGATTTGGCCTTTTCGGTGCCGTAAGCAAGCTCGCTTAATCTGATCTGGCGCTCGGCAAGATCTTCCTTAGAAAGAGTGCATCGAATCTGAGAGTCGTTAACTTTTTCAATTTTCATATAATCACTTCCTTCCGATTAATCGGTCTTTGGATAAGTAAGTCTATCTCCAAAGCTATACTGATTATAAATGATGTAGGAAATATGGTCAAGGATGCGTAAAGTTATTTTACAAAAAAGACAGAATAAGAAAACCTGTTCTATTAATAAAAATTTTATAAAATATGAAAAAAAATTGTTGCATTTTAATTTCCAATATGTTAAATTTAAAAACGTCACTGGGTACGACAAAGGAGGTAGATGAAAGAGAAAGCAAAAAAGGAAAAGGAATGATAGTTTTTTACAGTCAGAATTAGTTCAAGGTCGGAAGGCGTCATGATATTGCTTATTGTGATCATACTTCTTTCTTAATCTTAAGACATGCCGTCCGACGTACGTGCGAGCAATCAGCTCGTAACATTCCCCAATTGGTTTTGTTAATATAGGCTTGAAAAAGGAATGAAAAAGTTTGCTGTTGTTTTGACAACAAGTATAAGGGTATCCGGTGTCATCCCGGCTTTTTGGTGCGTAAAAAATGGGTAGAAAGAAAAAGTGGAAATGTAGTGCACCTTTTAGTATCACGGAAAAAATATTATAATGGAGAAGCTTATGTTTAATGAAAAACAAACTCCCGGAACCATTAAAGGTACCGGCGAAATATTGTTAGACTACGGGAGGAAATTACTTTATCAATTCGAAATAGTCGAACGTGGTGGAAATGAGAAAGTCAAAGAAGAAGAACCCATTTATATGAAGGACCTCTTTTATGATCAGACGACAGGAGAGTGTACCGGATTCAAGATGGTCAGACTTGACAGAGAAAGCTTAGAATAGTATTAAATCCTATTGTTGAAAAGGGAAGTCTTGAAGAAGGGCTTCCTTTTTTCGTTTTGTGCCTTATTTTGTGCGTTAAAAATGTATAAATGTTTTGTAAATACTAAGCTTAGATGTTATAATTAACTAGATATGTAAAAGTGGATAAGTATGGCCTTATAATATACTTAAGTTGAGAAAAAGAGGGAATATTGATGAAGAAAGCAAAACTGGTTCTGGCGGTAATAGCGCTTCTTGTTGTTTTGATTTTGTGTTTTATTGCCAGTAATTTAATTAAGAAATATACACCAAGTAAAGAGTATGCGGATCTTAATGATTATTTCTCAATAGATAAAGGTGATGACGTCGCAATCATTATGGATAATGAGCTGCTTGCCGAGAAAGCTTTAATAGTTAAGGGTGAGTATTATGTCGACTTATCATTTGTTAAAGACGGAATCGATAACCGGTTCTTCTATGACAGTGAAGAATGCAATCTTTTCTACACCATTCCGTTGGGAAGTTATCTTGTTAAGCCCTCGGAAGAAGCTTATTATTTTGATAACAAGAAGAAGGACTGGGATAACGGCGTAATTCTCATACAGAAGCAGGACGGAGTATACGTTAATCTTGCATATGTGAAGCTTATTACAGGTATAGAGTATGAGAAGTATGATAATCCTAACAGACTCATAGTTGATACCGCATCACGTCAGATGGAAACGGTGGTTGCAAAAAAGGCTACACAGCTTAGATTCAGAGGCGGTATTAAGAGTGATATCCTAAAAGACATTACCGCCGGCGAAGAGTTATATGTAATAACACGCGGTGACAAGTGGGACGAAGTAATAACCAAAGACGGAATAAGAGGCTATGTATTAAAGAAGCGTTTCAAAGATGCAGAGCCTGCTAATATTGAGATTTCCCGTTTTAAGATAGAAGAGCGTCATGAGGAGTTTGAAGGAACAATTTGCATGGCGTGGCATCAGATATTATCGCGTGTCGGAAGAAGCGAGGCAGCAAGCATAACCAAGAACGCAACGGGGCTTAACGTAATATCACCTACATGGTTTTATTTAAACGACAATAAGGGCGGAATCGTATCATTTTGCTCAAAGGACTATATCGATTACTGTCACAGTAACGGTATCGAGGTATGGGCACTTATCAATAATATAGAGAACAAAGATATTGATACGCATGCTATTCTTACCAGGACTTCGAGCAGAGAGAAATTAATAAGTGCACTTATATCAAAAGCAATAGAATTCAAGCTTGACGGAATTAATGTGGATTTTGAGTCGCTTACACCGGAAACGGGAGATGCATATCTTGAGTTTCTTCGTGAGCTGTCGATTAAGTGCCACGATAACGGAATAACGCTTTCCGTAGATAACTACGTACCATCCGATTACACGAGCTTCTATGGAAGACGCGAACAAGCACGTTATGCCGATTATATAATTGTTATGGCATATGATGAGCATTATGCAGGTTCTTCCGAAGGTTCCGTTGCATCCATAGGATACGTGGAAGCCGGTACGAAGGATACTCTCGAAGAAGTATCTCCTAAGCAGGTTATTATAGCGCTTCCGTTCTATACAAGACTTTGGGAGCTTACACCTGTTACTACCGATGAAGGAGATATAATATCATACGATGTTAAAAGCTCTGCCCTCGGAATGCTTTCTGCAGAGCGCAAGGTATCGGATAATAACGCCAAGGTCACATACGATCAGACAACGGGTCAGAATTATGCAGAGTATGAGAAGAACGGCAAGACATATATGATCTGGCTTGAGGATGAGGATTCAATTTCTTTAAAGCTTGAGACAGTAATGAAATATGAAGTAAAGGGTGTATCATTCTGGAAGCTTGGCTTCGAGAAGAGCACCACATTTAATATGATCAACAGATATATTCATTAATTATGGAAACAAAGGTTATTAAGGTTACCAAACAGAATATGGAAGAGACGATGGAATTGGCAGGTTCTCTTATTAAGGCGGGAGAGCTTGTAGCCTTTCCGACTGAGACGGTATACGGACTTGGCGGAGATGCTTTGTCAGAGGATTCTTCCGCGAAGATATATGCTGCAAAAGGCAGACCGTCCGACAATCCGTTAATAGTTCATATTGCGGATTTCAAGGATCTTGAGAAGATTGCAGCGTATCTTCCGAAGGAAGCAA